>CAMEWS010000003.1 GCA_945946765.1 uncultured Clostridia bacterium | reverse complement strand
TCTCAAAAATGATACTTAATCATTTTTTCGGCAGAGTGCAAAATGCTAGACTTGGTGTCATTCGCGCTCCGTTACACTTCTACAAGCGAAGCCGCCTCAAACAAATTATTTCGTGTGTTAAATCCTTGCATTTTGCAATGCTCCATGCCTCGCAAAGATGTGTTGTAAAAACCCAATAAAAAAGAGCCTCACAACCGTGAAGCTCTTTTTTTTTATTAAACTAAGTAATTATTATTTAGCGTACAATACTTTACTCATTGTTGCGCCTTCAGGCAATGCCTTTTGAGGATAAATAGATACTGTAAAAATATCAAAGACTTTGTTTGTATCTGTAGTGATTTTGTTAGGACCTTTTTGTCCGTTTACGTCAACAATTACTGTACCACATCTGTTGCTTGTAGCATTCGGGTTGTCTGCATTAGCATTACAAGCGTTAGCATTTGTAGCTGTAGCTTTGAACCACATACCGTCAGCGGTATAAAGTTCTCTTGAACCTGATACTGATGACATAACATTTAATCTTTTTGTTAAAAGGTTGAAGAAGCTTGTACCTGTAAAGCTAGAACCGTCTTCTCCGTCCAACGCATAGTTAAGAGTAACAGCTTGGTTAAGCATTGAAACAGCTTTTTTGAATGCAGCTTTGTATTCTTGTTGAGCTGTTGATTGCATTAATGAAGGGATTGTCATAGCTGCAATTACACCAATAATCATTAATGTAACTAAAACTTCAGCAAGAGTGAACCCTGATTTTTTGTTAGATAATTTCATGTTTAAAAAACCTCATTCTTTCTATAATAACCTTATTTTTACCAAATTATTAACACTATGATAAATCATTACTAATAAAATTGCAATACTTAATAAATACTATGCCCAAAATTTTTGCTTTTTAAACACAATGTTAATGAATGTAAAGTTTAATGATTAAATATCGTCATTTCGAACTTGTTTGACAAAGGGAACGTCAGAACCGAAGGTGATGGCTGTGACCCTGTCTTTACAAGGCGTAGCCGCAGTGCGGAATCGCAAGGACATGGTGACCCTGAACCAAGTTCAGGGTTACACAAAATTTTTGAGATTCTTCGGTCGTTACACTCCCTCTAAATGACAAAAATATAGATTCCCTTTGTCAATCAAGTTCAGTGTGACAGAATTGAACAGCAGTCTTAATTATCTATTAACAAGCTTGCGCCGATTAATCCTGCTTTATTACCCAGTTGTGCAGGTACAACAGTAACCGCTGAGCCTTGTATTGGCATAGCTCTGTCTTTTAATGTTTTTATCAGTGGGTCAAAAAGAATATCTCCTGCATCGGCAACTCCACCGCCGATAACAATTTTTTCGGGGTTTAGCAGGTTTACAACGCTTGCAAGTCCAATACCAAGATATTCACCCATTCTTTCAAAGATTTTTTTTGCAACAACATCACCTTGTTGTGCTGCCTGACAAACAATAGCCGGAGTAATTGCATCAACTGAGCCGGCAAGCTCTCTGTATTTTGTCCCTTTTCCGCCTGCAATATATTCTTTTGCCATTGCAACAATAGACGGGCCTGAGGCAAAAGCTTCAAAACAACCTGTATCTCCGCAGCCGCAAATAGGACCGTCATGCATTTGCAATTTTATGTGACCTATTTCACCTGCGGCGTTGCTTGCCCCTCTTACGAGTTTACTGTTAACAACCAATCCTGAGCCGATACCTGTACCTACCGTTATACAAATAAGGTTTTTACAGCCTGCGCCTGCACCGTAATTGAGTTCTGCCAGTGCCATACATCTTACGTCATTATCAACTTTAACCGGAACATTAAATTCTTTTTGCATGATTTCTGATATAGGTACATCGACCCATCCGGGAATATTAGGTAATATTCTTACAATACCGTTGTCGCAGTCAATTTGTCCGGGAAAACCGAAGCCGATACCTTCCAGAGCGGTTTTGTCTATTTTTGCTTCTTGCATAAGGTCTTTTATGCATTGAGTAATATTGCTTATAGTGTACTCATATCCCATTTCTGCCCTTGTCGGAACAGTTTTATGGTATGAAATTTCGCCTTTTTTATTTACAAGAGCAATTTTGACGTTTGTTCCGCCGATATCAACACCAATTCTGAATTTTTCGAACATTTATCCCCCTCTGTTATTTTAGTATTATGGTTGTTAAAAAGCTCCTTGTCGTTTTAACATGAAGTCTTTTTTTATCCCGAAAAATATCATACCACGAGTAAAGATAATTTTTATTTTTTAATTTCGTTTAACATTCCCAATTTAGATTCGGTTATCAGTCTTAGAGCTTCGCCTTTAATGAGTATTAGTTTTTCGATATTAATCAAGACTTCTTTGCCTTTTAAGATTTTTTTATTTATTTTTCTTTGAGTAGTCAAAATAAGATTTCGTTTATCTTTTGAATCTACAATTACTTCAAGTTGGCTTTGGGGATACAATTTATTTGTCAAACGTGTAAAAAATGATTGTTTCTTTTGATAATTTGACAATGCGGTATTTCTTATTATTTCAATAGCAAAAAACGGAGCATCTTCATCTTTTCTTTTGTTAATTGTATTACAAGCACGTTGTGTTATTGAAAAAATTGTTGGTTTGTATTTAATAGGTCTAATCATCGTTTTTCTTCCTTGATTTTGCTACTATAAGTGTAATATAAACATAGATTATATTTGTAAAATAATATCCTTATCGTTACATAAGTTTAAATCAACTTAACAATTAATTTTAAATTTTAGTATCTTTTATGTTTTTTAAACTATAATGTCATGTAAGTTGTTAGTAATTTAAGGAAACATAAATGATAAATTCAGTTGTATTGGTTGGCAGAGCAGGACAAGACCCTGAGATGAAATATTTTGAATCAGGAAAGTGTAAAACCACGTTTTCTATCGCTGTTAACAGATGGGATTCTAAAACAAAAGCAGAAGTAACAGATTGGTTCAATGTTGAGTTGTGGGACAAATTGGCAGAAGTAGCGGGGGAATACGTTAAAAAAGGCAAGTTGGTTGCCATAGACGGTAAATTGGCATCAAGCAAATGGAATGATGCTTCAGGTACTCAAAGAGAGAGATTTTTTGTCAGAGCTACAAATATGAGATTATTGTCATCTTCCAGAGCTGACCAACAGTAATAAGCTGTGCTTTAAAGAAGATTATTTTGTATTAAATAAGAACATTATTCAAAATTGTGAGAGATTTTTGCTAAAGTATTAACATGACAAAAGTGTCATTACAGATTAAGGTAAAAAATGTTTATATCTAATAACATAGGGATTATAGCGGATGATTTGACGGGTGCTGATGATACGGCATTGCAGTTTTATTTAAGAGGTGCAAATACTCAAATCCTTTTGGATGATTCCACAGTTCCCGAAAACAAGAAGAATACACAAGTTTGGGCAATACCTACCGAAACCAGAAATTGTGACGCTCCTACGGCTTATGAGCGTGTAAAAATGGCTACAAAATTTTTGGTTGATGAGCTGGGAGTTGAGTATTTTTACAAAAAAATGGATTCTACAATCAGAGGTAATATTGCTGTTGAAGCTCTTGCAATGCTTGAGGTTCTCGAATGGGATGCTGCCGTTATTATTCCTGCTTTTCCTCAGGAAGGTCGTACCACAATAGGCGGATACCATCTTTTAAAAGGAATCCCTATTGAAAGAACGGAGTTCGCTCGTGACCCGAGATTTCCTATTTATGAATCTCATATTCCGACTGTTTTAAGAACGGAATTACACAATCAACAAGATGAAATTATTGATTTGATTGAGCTAAGGACGGTTATTAAAGGTGCAGGTCCGATTCTTAAGAAAATGAATGAGATGATAGCAAAAGGCGTTAAGCTTATTGTTGTGGATGCAATGTCCGTAACGGATATTGAGCAGGTTGTACTTGCAATGGAAAAAAGTTCATACAAAATTTTACCTTGCGGTTCTGCGGGTTGTGCTCAAGTTTTGGGTAATGTATGGCTGCCTGAACTGGAAAATCACAAGGCGGAAAAAACTATTCCTGCTATGCCAAAACTCGTTGTATCGGGCAGTGCAACAAAATGCACTTCCGCTCAAATTGAAAAACTTCAAGATGATGATGATATTGAAAATACGTATTTTATTAATTTAAAAATGGAAGATATTTTGGAAGGTGTGACTGATGACATTATAACAAGAGTATCTGAAAACCTTGTTAAAGATAATGTTGTAGTTGTACATACTTCTAATTTGACTGTGGATTCTAAGATAATTTCTCAAATTCTTTTTGACAATGAAATTTCAAAACAACAGTTTATTTCAAAAATCGGGGATTATCTTGCCACTTTAACAAAAAAAGTGCTGGTTAACAGAGATGCCATACTTATAACGGTCGGGGGGGAAACCTCGTTTAAGTGTTGCAAGGCTATTAACAGCAACAGTTTGCAGATTATTGATGCAATTTGTCCTGCTATACCGCTTTGTTTGGACACAAAGGCACAGTGGATTGTTACAAAGTCAGGCAATTTGGGTAATTCTAACACCTTGATTGATATAATAAAATATTTTGAACATCATGAATAAAAGAATAGCTATAACCTGCGGGGATTTTAACGGAATAGGACCTGAAATTATTGTTAAGGCTTTAAATAAGCTGGATTTACCTGCCGATAAGGTTGTTTTAATAGGGGCGTCCGAATTATTTATCGGTTTAAATCAAAGCTATGAAGTGATTGAAATTCCGTTTGAAAAGTCATGGCAAAAATACGGTGAAGAAACAAAAGAGGCGGGAGAGTTTTCTTACAGGTGTCTGATAAAAGCTTGTGAAATGGCAAATAATGGCGAAATTTCAGCTATTGTTACTGCTCCTGTATCAAAAAACGCTTTGCATTTGGCAGGGCACGATTATTCGGGACAAACTGAAGTATTAGAAAAACATCTTGCTAATTATTCTAAAGGTGAAAAAGCAGAAATGCTTTTTGTTTCGAGTGATTTTAGGGTGTTGCTTTTAACAAGACATGTTGCGCTAAAAGATGTAAAAATCACTAAAGAATTTTTAACAGAAAAACTTGAGCGTATAAACAGAGTATTAAAAGAAAAATTTGGCGTTGTTAACCCAAAAATTGCATTGTGTTCGTTAAATCCGCATGCAGGTGAAAACGGTGTAATCGGAATGGAAGAAATTGATGAGTTTTTGCCTGCTGTTAAAAAGCTGCGATGTGACGGTATTGACGTTTCTAATCCGCAGCCTTCGGACACGCTTTTTGTAAAAGCTGCAAAGAGTTATTTAAATAAGCAAAAACAACCTTATGACGTTTATTGTGCATGTTATCACGATCAGGGCTTGATTCCCGTTAAGATGCTTGCAATGGATAAAACCGTTAATATGACGGTGGGTTTGAAGGTTGTCAGGACTTCGCCTGCACACGGTACGGCTTATGATATTGCAGGCATGGGTGTTGCCGATGAAAGCAGTATGATTTGTGCTGTTGAGCAGGTTTTGTAAATTAATTCAACAGTCCTGATAAATATGCGATTGTGCGTGGGAAATATTGTTGCCAGTACATTGAACGGATATTTTGTGTATCGTTTTTTGGATATGTGCTTAGCAGTGTATTTGTTTCTGCTACACCTTCAATAATTGAGTTGTCTTTGCCAAGATAGTGTTTATCTGCACAAAAATAACTTACATAGGATTGTTGTGCATATCCAAGATTTTCTCGTAATGCTGTGCGTTCTTCTTCAAAAATTTGGCGCAGTTTTGTGTCTTTATTGATTGCTTCGTTAATTTCGCTAAATTCCATTTCGTCTTTGGCATGACCCCATTCATGCAAAAGTACGGATAAATCTATATAACTTTCACGTGTTTTTATTGTTTTTTTAGCATAATTAAAACAAGCGTTGTCAACACTTTCGTCTACACTCATTGAAGTAAGATTAAGCTTTTTCATATTGAAAAGTTCGTCACCCGGAAAACTTTTTAGTGTCGGAAGAAGTTTTTCGTATGTCATATTTGTAAAACTTTCCAATTCTATTGTAACGGTTTCGTTTGTTTGCATGTTTGTTACGTTAATATTGGTGCCGTTAAATTTTATATCAAATTTTTTGTTATTACGTGAGGATACAAAGTGGTTTTCGTCAATAACTTCAAAAGTGGTGTTTTGATTCATCAGGACTTTACCGTTTTTGTCAGTAATTTTGTAGTCTATTATTCTGTTGCCCAAAATGTCATCTTCGTAACGGTAATCTGTTTTTGTTCCGTCAAAAGAGGTCATGTGCTTTTCTATAACGTCATTTCCTTCGGGAGTTTTGTATGCATTACAAATTTTTTCTTCCGTACCGTCAGCGTATTTTTTGGTAACGTTATAAACGTTTTTTATGGGTGAATTTTCAACTGTTTCTGTGAACAATAAATTCCCGTTTATATCATATTTACTTGTTTTTTGCGTTAATGGCTCTCCGACTGGAATATGTTCATATAACATTTCAGTTGTTGTATTGTTTGTAAAATCTTTTTGAATTAAGGTTACGAATTTTCCGTCTTTAACTTCTTTTGTTTCAGTTGTTATTTTACCTTTTGACAAGTCATAGAGGGTTGTTGTCGGGTGAAGGCGTTCTCCTGATTGGATTTTTAATATTGAATTGATATTGTCGTTTTCGGAAACACTCAAAATATCTATATTTTGGTCTTTAAGATATTGTTCTTTTACTGTATCGTTTATGATTCTTTGTAACTGAATCGTGAAATCATTTTCGGATTTACACAATTCTTCATTATTCAAAAGTTCTTCTATTTTGTTTAATGCTGTTGGATTACATTTTTGACGGGGGCAGTTGTTTTTTGTGTCGTAATCACAAAGAACTTTTAGAGCTAAACTTATAAAACTTGGTTCTAATTTCTCGGTTGTATATTTGTGGGGGAATTTTAGAGAATAAAGTTTATTTACGATATCCAATGCTTTGTTATCTTCTTCCAAAGACAAATATGATATTATATTTTGAAGCGTACCTTCTTCCATATAAAGGGTTTTAAGACGTAAATCAATAAATTTATCTAACGTTTCTAAATTTAATTTACCTTTTTCGGTACCCGTTTTGTTTTTTGATGCATTTAAAAACATTTCTCTGTTTTCAGGTACTTGATAACAAAAGCTTTTTATATTACTAAGTAATTCATCAGTATATTCTCCTAAATGAATGTTTAACGTTTTGTACACCAGTGATGCTAATTGAATATCATCCAAAGTTGAACGCAATAGTTTTTTTACAAATTCTGCAGATTCTTTATTATAAGCCAAGTCGGAATTGGAGTCGTTATCGGATTTGTTTTCTTTTATAAAAGAAATTATGGTACTAAAATCACGTTCATCTTTGAGGCTTTTTGCAAATTCCAAAAAATCATTACGTTCTTTGTTTTCTTCGTCTTTAAATGTGGCAAGAATGTTTTTTACGGTAGGAATTTGATATGGTTCAAATTCGTCTTTTAAATATTGTTCCATTTCTAATATATTTATATTGAAATTTCCGTTTTCATCTTTGCCTGTTAGCAGGTTATTTATTAACGTTGCTGTTTTTTGACCTTCTATAATATTATTGTGAAGGTATTTTATTGCATTTTGGCAAAATTCATTGTTTTTATTTTTTAAGGCTTTGAAAACTATGTCGGCACGAATTTTTAAAAGCGGTGCAAGTTCTTCATTGTGTCTTAAGAACAGATTCATTGCATCTTTATTAAAACTACCGTCTTTGTCTTTAAATTGCTCTAAAATCTTTTCAATATTGATTTGTGCACCAAAAGGCGTTTTTTCTTTTGGTATAAGAGAATCAGCAAGTTTGATTGCTTGTTTATTGAAAGTGCCGTTTTCTTTTACATTGTTTAATAAAGATATTGTTCTTAATATGTATATTTGGGGTAAAAATTGTTTTAATGTGTTAAATGCAAATAAAGATATACTTCCGTCTTTTTCTGTTACAGCTTCTATAACTTGGGGGTACAATTGTTTATTTGAGAGGTTGATTTCTTCCAGATAATTAATAACATCTGCGGTTGATATTACTTTTTTGGGCTCTAAAATCCCTGCATAAGCTCTTAAAATTGCTCCATCAGGAGTCATAACGGATTCATCATCTATATTTGTTTGTTCAGAAACTGCTTCCTGTTTGGTTTCAGGAAGTTTTTTTGAAGGATTTGGAATATATTCAACATTATTAGATGAAAAATTTACGTCCATAAATAATACAACGATTTTTTTACAGTGAAAATTGACTAAATTTTGGACGGGAATTTAAAAAATTTACAAAAAAAGACGGACAATTTTGTTTTGTCCGCCTTTTGGTCGTTATTTATCGGCTTATTATAGCCGGCTAACAGATTCTTTTTGATTAACCGATTGTAGGTGCAACGTATGTGCGTGCGCCAAGTTCTTGGTCGATTAACAACAAAGCATGTTTGTCTTCGCCAATAAGTCTTAATTTTGAGCAGATTTCAGAACAATTTGCTTCTTCTTCAACTTGTTCTTTGATATACCATTGCAAGAAGGATAATGCTGCTCTGTCTTTTTCGGCTTCGGCAACATCAGCAAGTTCGTTAATTAAAGATGTAACAAGTTGTTCGTGTTTGTAAACGGCTTCAAAACAATCAAGAGCGTTTTTCCATTCAAATTCGGGTTTGTTGATTGCTTCAACGATTACTCTGCCGTCTCTTTCGATTAAGTAGTCAAAAAGACCCATAGCATGAGCATTTTCTTCTTGAACTTGTATACGCATCCAGTTTGCAAAGCCTTTTAAGCCAATTTCTTCAAAGTAAGCTACCATTGAAAGATAGAGGTTTGAAGAATACATTTCGTGTTTAATTTGTGTATTAAACGCTTCGTTCATTTTTTCTGAAATCATAATGTTACCCCTTTCATACACCGGTCTTATTGAGGTGATTCCCACAAACCGTGTATATTACATAATTCTCTTGCAACAACTTTAGCGCAGTGACATTTAAATTTCAATAGCGGTTCGTCATTTGGGTAAAGATATTTTCTTTTGACATAATTTTTATCAGGAGAGTAAGCTTCTATAAATTGAATATAGTGTTTATCCTCCATAGGGTGAGGAATTGAGCCGACTCGTATTTCCGTTTCATTTTCGGTTACTGAAATTACGGGGACATGTTTTTCGCCGAGCATTTCTTCGTTGGGACTATGGGGTTTTACGTGTTCCATTGGTTGACCGCAGCAAACAAGCTCTCCTTCGCCTTCAAGCACTACTTCTACAAGATTTCCGCAGACATTACATTTGTACAAATCCAATTTTTTTGTCATAATTCACCTCAAATTTGTTAACAAGGCAAATATGACATGGGTGTTTAAGAATTTTATTCCCTTAAAGGGCTATTAATGATAGTTCAAATATATTTTTGATATGTAGCATAAGCTAAAATAAGGAATTTTATCATAAATCTTGAATACAGTACTCGTTGATATTGTCAGAACAAGGCTTTTCGAATCCGCCAAGAGTGTTTAAAAAGTGCGTTAAAAGTATGCTGACGTATTTAGGCGGCAAGTCTGACAAGTCAATTACAAACTCGTTTATGCCGATTTTTTCAAGTTTAGGTACATATTCGTAAAGGTGTAGGATGTAATCTTTATACATATGCATTCGGCAAAAACCGTCCACAACAAAGGGAATAACTTTTTTTAATGACGGGTCTTTTAAGGCATAGTTACCGTTGTGGCAAGGTGCTTTGCAAGAAAGTCGGGACACTATTGCCGAGTCGTTGTTTAATGGGCAAAGTCCCAGAGAGGGCACACGTATATTGCCGGCTATTGTCAGTTTTTTGTTCGGAATAATGTTTTTAACTTTTTTTATGCAGTTTTTTATATTTGTAATATTATCAAACGGTGTAAAATCAACTGTATCTATCGGATGAAGGTTGTTTATACATTTTATTGACATGCTGTTTAAGAGGTTTATGCCTTGTCCTATTTCAACAGGGATTCTGTGCAGGTCATCGTCATTAATAAACGCCCAGAGGTATCCTATATTGTTAATAATTATTGATGACGGAATGGGTTCTGTCAGACACAAGTTTTTTACGTATTCATATACTCGGTCAAAATCACGTTCTATTAATATTCTTGGGGTGCTGAGTTGTAGTTTTATTCCGTAGTTAAAACAGAATTTTTTTACTTTTGTAATTATTTGATTAAAACTGCTTTTTGACAAATCCGCTGTGTTTAATATTTCACCGTATTCTATTGAGCAAATAGGATTGAAGCCTATTTTTCCAATAAAACGTTTCAATTCATCTGTTTGTTTTATTGAAGATAGTCTTAAATTTATTTTGGGTAAATTTAATGACGTGTAGTCAAAATCTTTTTTGAGGCGTGGACGTTTGTTTTCCCATTCAAATTTTTGGATGTTGCGGGAAAATTTAAAATCAGAACCTTGCGCGCTCATCATTTCACCCGAAAAATGATTTGTTTGGTAGATGCTTTTGCGTACATGCTTGAACGGTAATTTTTGATTTTTAAAAACTTTTGGTTTGGCAAGGATTTTTTCTACAAGTTCAATGCCGTCAAGAATTTCTTGTGAAGTTGTAAATTTACCTTTAATTACAACAGAGTCTATTGCATTGAGTTTTTTAATGTCTTCGGCGCACCAAGGAAGATTATCTGAATCTATTGCCAGTGAAATGTTTTTATATTGTTTTATTTTTGCAATGTTTTTGAGATAAATTTCTTCCGTTATAATTACCTGATCGGCTTTATGGAACATATTTATAAAATCGATGCCCGCAAGATTGTGAATATCAAAGTAAGAATCAACAATGACTTTAAAAGGGAGTGTATGGGTTTTTACGGCTTCTAAGATAGCATAACTGTTTACAAAAATACCGTCTATGTCTGTTTGTTTTAAATAGTTTATGAATTTTTTGATTTCAACAAGGTCTTCTTCCGTAATGTTGTGTTTAAAATTAACGTATATTTTGCTGTTATGTTTATGGGCTGTGTCTATAAATTTTTTGACGTATTCAAAACCACCGTTTTGTAAATTTAAAAATTTGTGGTGATAAACATAAAAACTGCGACATTTTACTTTTTGTGTAAAAAGTTCTATATCTTCGGGTTTTTTAATTGGTGCTGTTAAAATAATATTGTTCATAGTAATATATGATATATGATAACGCTTGCTTATCGTATTTATGTAAACAAATGTAAACCATTTTTTTGTATATAATTGTGAATTTGCCATAATTTAAAGACTGAATTACAATTATATTAAAATAGGCTATTCGTATGTTATAATGTTTGCGGTAGTGTATTAGAATTAGTTACAATTAAGTATGAAGAGAGTGTAGATGGGAATTTTGGGTTATCCAAATATGGACGATAACAATCATGACGGTATATTCGGAGATTATTCCGATATTTATTCAAACTTTTCCGAAGAAGCGAACAGTTCAAATAATGCAATATCAGATAATGATTTAGCGCAAGTTAATAATGAAGCAGCTGCTCAGTCCGGTAATACTCCTGTTAAGGAAGATGCTGTTGAAATTCCGGGACAAAATTTTGCTCCGCAGAAAAAATCCGGAAGCGGCAGAATCTACTTTTTGGTGTTATTGCTTTTATTAGTAGCTGCGTGTGGTTTGTTCTATTATAAAAAGAGTGCTTCACCCGATAGTGCAACATCTCAAGAACAAACAATGGGTGATTATTTTTATGACCAAGCGACTGCTGCTGGTGGAACTGCTCAATCACAAGATACGGCAACAACAACAGTAGATGTTGATTTGACCGCTTCTGCTGATTCTTCGGCTGATAATCAAGGCAAGTCGGAAACTAATAAACAAACAGCTAAGCCTGAGCAAGAAGAAAAGTCGTTAAATGCGTTAGAAAAAGCAGACCTTAAGAAAAAAGAAGATGCTCAAAAGGAAAACCAAGTAGGGCTTTCTTCAAATTCGGTAATTGTTACTGTGTCAGCAGGCGGACGAGTTGATCCGTTTTTACCTTACAACCAAAAACAAACAATTGCGCAAGTTCCTAAATTTGAAATGATTGCGCCTCCAACAGTTATACCTGATGCAGACCCTGTGATTGATGAGTTGTTAGAAACAAAGATTTCAGGTATTATGTATGATTCTGCAAGACCTTCAGCCATAGTTAATTTTGGCGGTACAGACCAATTGGTTCACAAGGGGGACGTAGTTAAAGGTTATACAATTCTTAATATTACGAAAAATTGTGTAGTAATTAAATATAAAGCTAATATTTACCAAGCAACAGTTGGTCAAAGTTTGAATGAAGGGGTAAATCTTAATCCTGTATCTAACTTGACAAAATCTTTTGGCGGTTCATATTCAAAATCACCAAGCAATATTATTCAATTTAACAATTAAAATACAAATAATTAATAGGAGTCATCAATAAAATGTTTAATGACAAGCAACAAAAGACAAAGAAAAAAATTCCGATGCTCGGTGTTGGGGTGGCAACAATAGCTCTTGCTGTGACATTTTCTTATGCATCAATAGCACAAGCTCATATACAGGCCTCAATTTCGAAACCTGCATTGAGAACAGAGTATAAAGATACAAATATGATTAATTTGGACGGTACTGTTAATCTTAGTAACGGTAATCGGAAAATTAGCGTTTCTTTAAGAGATTCTGATTTGAAACAAGCTTTGAGAATGATTGCCGACAAGGCGGGCTTGAATATTATCTTTCATAGCTCTGTAGAAGGTACAGTTACGTTGGATTTAGTAAATGTAACTTTGAATGATGCGTTTAAGATGATTATGCAAGCAAGTGATTTGTCTTATTTTATTGACAATGGTACGTTGCTTGTTATGTCGAAAGAGGCAAGTTTGAAATCAGATGTTGGTAAGCAAAACATGATGACTTTGCCGGTTAAATATGCTGATTCGGCTAAAATTGCTGACTTTTTGAACAGTAACGTGTTTGCAACAAACAGACCGGGTTTGTCGAATAACAAAATTGTTGTTACAAATCCTGTAACTAACGAATTGATTATTTTTGGTACAAAGAATGATTATTTAATGGCTCAAAAAGTAGTTAATAAATTGGATGTTCAACCAAGAACAATTTCTTACAGAGTTAACCATACAACACCTAAAGAAATGGCTACTTTGATTTGTGATTCTTTGTTCCCTACCGCTAAAAAAGGAAGCACTTCAGGTAACAATGATGATGATGATCAGAAAAATACAGATCAATCCGATAATGATAATTCAGGTAATTTGACCGGTGCAGCTGCTACTTTAGGCGGCAGCAATAATGACGGCTCAAGTTCAGGCGGATTGTCCGGCGGGTTGTCAGGTAATTCTTCTTCGAATGAAGCAGATGAAATTTCACTGGGTGAAGGTAAAGTTGCATGTACATTAAAAGGAAAAGTAACTGCAAATACTTTAAAATCTTTAGAAGGCTCTTCGTTAACAGTTTCATACTTCCCACAAAAAGGTACAGTGAATATCATTGGTGGTTCTGATGCTCAAGCGGAAATGATTAAAAACTTTATTAAGGATAATGATAAAAAACAACCGCAAGCCTTTGTTGAAGTTCAAATTGTAGAACTTTCAGAAAGCGGCTCAAAAGACTTCCAAAACGTTTGGCATCTTTTAACTCCATTTGCTTCTTGGACTTTTGATGGAGAACAAGGGTTTCACAATTATAGCAATGCACCGGCATTTTTTGCAGGCGGACCGTTTGCAATTATAACCGGTTCTGGTAGTGATGAAAGTCCAAAGATTCAAGAATATATTAGACATCCAGGTAAGAAAACTGTTGCATGGCAAATGCAGTATCTTATTAAAAACGGTAAAGGAAGATTGCTTGCTAACCCTAAAGTAATGGTAACAAACGGTAAAAAATCAATAATTAATTTGTCCAGTGATTATATTAAATCTACAGAAACCGAAGTGCTTACGGCAGGTTTTGGCACAACAGGTGCAGGCTATTCAACCACATATGAAATAGGTGATGATGCAGGTATAACCGTGGAATTGACGCCTTTTATCAGTCCTGACGGTTATGTAACAATGAACCTTAAGCCAAATTATGCAACAGTTCAGCCAAATGGTATTGTAAAAGCTACCGGTAACGCAGGTACGGAGATTATTGCTGCTACATTGCTACAAAGAAGAAATCTTGATTTATCAAATGTTAGAGTAAAAGACGGTGAAACGCTTGTACTTGGAGGTTTGATACAAGAAACTGAAAGCAAAGAAGTTTCTAAGATACCATTCCTTGGTGATTTGCCTGTTATAGGTTCTGTATTTAGAAATACTATGACAAAGAATGAAAAAAGCGAGCTTGTAATTATGGTTACACCTCGGATTATAAAAGACACTGAAGACGTAGCATCAGGCGAAAACTTGTAATAATAAAGTTAGTTCCTGCCGTAAACGGCAGGAGCAACTTTAATATATAGTAGGGGTGTAGTTCTGAGCTTGTTGTAGAATCGCAAAGGTATTGCACCTCTGAACTAAATTTAGGGTGACAAATAGATAACTAAATTTATGTAATTATGAAAACAGATGTAATTAATATAATAAAAAGCAATATTAATCCTGAATTTTCTTCTATTTTTGAAAAAGAAGAATTGCAAAGGTATGCTTTTATTCCTCTTGATAAAAAGAGCGGTGCATTTGTTGTTGCCGTAAAAGAGGGGGCTGATAGAGCAGCTTTGTCAGCATTTGTTTCTCAAAAAGATAGTGACACATTAAAGTTTATTAACCTTGATAGTGAATCTTTTGATAAGCTTATTAATTATTATATTGAAAACTATTATAAAGAAAGTCAACAAGAACAGTCTGTTGAAAACACACATGAGACTAGTGTTGAGCAGGTAACTAAAGATTCTAATACTCCTGTAAATTCTGAAAATTATGATAATTCTGTAACACCGCCTCAAGGTCAACACAAAAAAAGAATAGGTGATATTCTTATTGAACGAGGTGCTATTACCGAAGAACAGCTTGCTGATGCTTTGATTCAAAGCAAAAAAGCGGGTACACCTATAGGGTCAATGCTTGTTACAATGGGCTTTATCACTGTTGACCAATTGAAAGATGCATTGTCAGATCAACAAGGTTTCCAGCATGTTACGGCTTCTCAATTAAATATTTCTGAGGCTACAATAAAAATATTACCAGAAGATTTTATCAGGGAAAACAAGTTATTTCCTTTGTATTCTGATGGGCGTGTTTTAGATGTAGGGATGGTTAATCCCAATAATAAAAAAGCTTTGAATGAGGTTGTATATTTAACAGGCTTACGCCCCAGAGTACTTTTAATGAGTTATATGGAATATAAAAGCTGTATGACTAAGTACTTTGGACGTGCTAGAAAAGAAACCAAAGACATCATCAAAAAAATTGAGCAAGAGGCTCTTGAGTTTGAAGTCGAAGAATCGTTGTGGGAACAAGTTGAAAGAGAACTTGAAGATACAACGGGTTCTGTTGCAAGTTTTGCTACAAAAATTATTACTGATGCGATTGATATGAAGGCTTCAGATATTCACATTGAGCCAAGACTTGATTGTTATACAGTAAGATACAGGATTGACGGTATTTTAAGACGTGTACTCGATTTGCCTAACAAGGTTGAATCTTCTTTGATTGCTCGTTTCAAAGTTTTATCGAGAATGAATATTGCTGAGCACAGAAGAACTCAAGACGGTACATTTACTGTTAAATATAACGGAATTTCTTATGATTTTCGTATCAATACTTTGCCTGTTGCAGGTAAAGAAAAAATGGTTATCCGTATTTTAGCACCTGCTGCAAGTATTAAAACAGAAGATAAGATTATTAAACTTGCAGGTGGTACGGAAGATGACCTTGCAAGAATTAACAAGATGGTTGCCGCTCCAAACGGTATTATTCTTGCCGTAGGTCCAACGGGTTCAGGTAAAACAACAACCTTGTATTCAGTTTTAAAAAGTTTGAACAATGAAGGTGTAAATATTACAACACTGGAAGACCCTGTCGAAATTAAAATTGACGGTTTGAACCAATCGCAAATTAATCCCAAAGCGGGTATTACTTTTGCAAGTTGTATGAAAGCAATTTTAAGACAAGACCCTGATATTATTCTTATCGGTGAGATTCGTGACTTTGAAACATTGGAAACGGCTATTGCTGCCGCTTTGACAGGTCACCTTGTGTTATCTACTCTGCACACCAACTCTGCTGCGGCTACAATTACTCGTTTGATTCAGATGGGTGCGGCAGATTATTTAATTTCTTCTACTTTGACAGGTATTATTGCTCAACGTCTTGTAAGACGACTTTGTCCTAAATGTAAAGAAGCATATCATCCTTCAATTGAAGAAGCTAGGTTGGTAGTTGCTAATCCTGAAGAACAAAAAGAGTTTATGAAACGCACTATATATAGACCCAAAGGGTGCTTTGACTGCAATAATGAAGGCTTTAAAGGTCGTTTGGGTTGTTATGAGGTTATGTTAATAAATAAAGAAATCAAAAAAATGATTGCGCATTCCGCACATGATGTTGAAATCGAAGAAGCAGCTGTTGGCATGGGTATGAAAACACTTCAGGCTTCTTGTTTGGGACATATATTGCGAGGTGAAACGACAATCAGCGAATTTGTGCGTGTATTGGGTCCTGTTACGGAATAGGTTTGAATTAAAATGACGATATTCAATTATATAGCATTAAGAAATCAATCAGAGATTGTTAACGGTAAAATTGAGGCCGAAAATGTAAAATTGGCTCGTGAAGCCATAATGGCAATGGGGCTTTTGCCGACAAAAGTTTTTTCGGAGGAAAGTAAAGTTTCGGCTCCAAAAGTTAGGTTGAGCCCGCTTTCTTTGCAAGAATTGATTGATTTTACCGGTACATTTAAAACTCTTATTCAAACAGGTGTACCTATTATTGAAGGTCTTGTGTTTCTTGAAAAAGATGCCGTGTCGTCAAGAATCAGGCTGCTTGCAAGAGAAATTCGCAAACAGGTAATTGCAGGTTCAACTTTTGCTGATACTGTTGCCAAATATCAGGAAATTTTTGGTAGTATTTATGTAGGTTTGACTAAAGCAGGGGAAGATTCAGGTGAAATGGAAAAAACACTTGGTCGTCTTTCAGAACTTTTGAAAAAACAGGCCGCTATTAGAGGCAGAGTTATTGGTACTTTGATTTATCCTTGTTTTGTAATTGTGCTTGCTGCTGTTGTAGTTACGGTTATGTTAATGTTTGTATTCCCTGCATTTAAGGAAATGTTTGAACAGTCAGGTGCACAATTGCCAATTTTTACCCAGATTTGTATTGATTTGGGCGAATTTTTGAAGGCTTATTGGTATTTGACATTGATTACACCTTTTTTGATAGGGGCTTTGATTTATACAGCTTTTAAAAATCCGACATCCAGAAAAATTTTGGATGAATTTTTCTTAAGGGTTCCGCTTATTGGTGACATGTTAAAATATGCGAACTTTTCTAACTTTATTACGGTTATGCACGTTGCTTATGAAGCCGGTATACCTATTCTTGATTGTTTACATTTGGGTAATTTAACTGTTGATAACGGGACTATCAAACAAAAAATGTCTGAATCAATAAATAAGGTTCAACAAGGTGTTCACCTTTCTACTGCGCTTAGGGCGGCTGATATTATGCCGGGTATGGTATTGTTTATGATTGCTACAGGTGAACAAACAGGTAAATTGGGTGAATTGTTAAAACAGTGTGTGGAGTTTTTGGACAAAAAATTGGATGATATTATTGATACATTGACCAAAATGATTGAACCGTTTATGCTTATAGTTATAGGTAGTATTGTAATGTTCTTGGCATTAGCATTGTATCTGCCGTTATTCCAATCTTACCAGTTGTCATAGTGATTTATAGTAAAGGATTTAAAGATGGCAGAAGATTTTGAACATTTTGAAATTGAAGAACTTGGCGATAATGATTTTACCAATGGTGTGTGGTCCGAGCGTGTGCTTGTAATTACTCAGGATTATGAGATTAAAGGCTATGTTTTCATGCCAAAAATTGGTAAAAGAAGCAGAGTCCTTTCGGATATTTTAAATGGTAAAAAACGCTTTGTGGCTATTAAAGATTGTGAAGTTTCATATAGACAATTGCCGAATAGAAGAACAGAATTTCATGACTTTGTTCAATTGAATATCGATTCTATTATAATACTTCGCCCTACAAGTAATGAAGAATAGTTTTTTATTTTTTTACTAACTTTTTCTTGTATTTTGGGTTTGTATGATTGTAGGAAAAATTTTAAAACAAAATGCTTGATTTAAAATTTTGTCTATGGTGTAATAATAACACGCATAGAACGTTAGTTTTATGGAATGTGGGCTGCTAGCTCAGGTGGCCTAAAAAGCGAAAGCTTTTGAAGTTAGATAAAGCACGATGCGTGCGCTCTAACCCTGAGTAATGAAAATTTAATAGATGTGGGCTGCTAGCTCAGGTGGTTAGAGCGCACGCCTGATAAGCGTGAGGTCGGTGGTTCGAGTCCACTGCGGCCCACCATTCCGTACGGATAACACTGTTCGGATTACCCAAAGAAGAGCCTTTAAGGCTCTTTTTTAATGCCTTGTTGTCTGTGTCCTTTAGAACCATAATGCTTTTGAAGAATTCCTCATATCCTGATTCGGCTATACCTTGTTTTGCGAGTTTTATTAATTTTTCCAGTGTTGCATAAGGCTCTTTGAACTGCATTTTTACCTTTTTGTCTTTGACAGTGACAGAAGAGTATGTCATTCTAACCAATTGTGCAACTATTTGAGGTGTGATTTCAAAATAAGGCATGCTTGCCTTTTTACATACGTCTAAAATCTTGATTCCTGTATTCATATAATCTAAATTGGCATTTTGATATTTTTGAAGTTCGTTGTTTAGTTTGTTTAGCTTTAGTTCATATTCGTTTTTGAATGAAATCCATAAATCAGTGTCTATTACACTGTTCAATTGGTCTAAATACATCTTTTTTAAGGTGTCTGTACACTCTTCAATCTCTTTATTCAGCCTTTCTATCTCTTTTTTGTGATAGTCTTGTTCATCTTTTAGGCTTAGTTCAAGCGATATTTTGACCAGTTCATACAGGTGTTTGTCCAATGCTATACGTGAAAGATGTCTGTATAGGGCTGATGTCATTTCTTTTTCCGAAATACACAATGTGTTTGTGCAAGTCGGGTCATTGTGAGAACAACGGTAGTATACTTTGTTGTATTTCTTCCTTTCTCCGCATATTGAATAACCGCATACAGCGCATTTTGCAACTCCGGGATAGAGAAAATCAAAGTTTTTGCGTACTTTTGATGTATTTACCTTGTTGAATGCTTGTTGTGTCTTTTCAAAGAGTTCCAGGCTGACAATTGCGGGGTGTTTGCCTTGATATATAACACCATTGCAACGCATTTGTCCTGTATAAATGACGTTTTTTAGTATTGCTTCTAAGGTTGTTTTTGTGATTTTAGGTTTTTGTGCTTGATAATAATATCCGTCTTCAAAAAGCTTTTCGCAAAGCTTTCTTAGCGAATATTTGCCGGTTGAAAAGAGTTCAAATGCTTTTCTTATAAACAGAACACGTGTCGGGTCAATGTACAAATTCTTCTTTTCTCCTCTTTTGTAGCCATATGGCGGATTGAATGGCCAGTAGCCCTGTTCTAACCCCTCGTGGAGTCCTTTTGAAACTTCTTCGGAGAGGTTGTCTATATAATTCTTTGCCATAAGGACTTTTATGCCGTGTATAAATTTGTCATGAGATTTGGAATTTTTGCTGATTATAGTGTTTTCTTTAACTAAATGTATCTCAAGGTCATAATCTTCGAGAGTTACATAGTCTTTAAAGTTTCTGTATAGCCTATCGGTCTTTTCTATAAGAACTGTCTTTATTTCAGGGTTTGTTTTGAGAAAATCGAGCATAAGATTATAGTTTGTACGACCTGCTTTTTTGGCGGTTTCCGCGTCAGAATACTCTCTTACAACTTCCAAACCATGCTTGAAAGCGTATTCTTTGAGGAGTTTTAGTTGTGCGGGTATTGAAAAGCCTTCCCGCTCTTGTTCTCTGCTGGACACACGTGCGTAGATAACGGCTTGTTTGTTTTTCATGGGCGATTTCCTTTGATATTTCTGAAAAATTTGAACATTAAGTTCAGACGGATTGTTGTTTTATTTTTTACCTATATTTGAAAAATTACAAGTAGGCTTGTCGTCCAGTTTCACGCAAAAAACCTGAAAATGCTTGAATTATAAGAGAAAATCAGCCGTGCAATTTTGAATTACACGGCTGTGAATCAATAAAATAGAGATAAATTACCGTTTGCGAATTTTCCTGAAAGGTGATTTGAAAGTTATCTTGATTTCGTTATTATTGCATTTGAAATTGTTAGTAATAAGTTCAAGAATAGAGCGTTGCGTCTTGGAGTCAAAATCCGAAAAAACCTCCGAAAGTCGTTTTTGAAAGACATCATTACACTTAGTTTCAATCAAGCCTATTAGTTGTTGTTTGCTTTGAATCTTAGCCTCTAAATCACCGTATTTTTCATTTATTTCATCAAATCCATTTTTGATATAGGTTGCGTTATCAATGTCGTTTGATTCAATAAATTCTGTGTGTCTTCGTTCCATATCGTATTTACGGCTGACATTGCGTTTTAGTAAGGCTAATTCTTTTTTAAGGTCTAAAAGCTCGTTTTTCAAGACATCTTTTACCATATTTTCAGGTATCAAACCGAGCCGTATCTCTCTTAGATAGCTTTCAACTTCACTGTTTATAACGGATTCTTTGCAATGATGGCGGTCACTGCATTTTGGGTTTGTACAACGGTAATATATGTACTTTTTGCCATTTGGTTTGACCTTTACGTCACCTGTCATATAGTGTCCGCAAGTTGAACAGGTTATAAGCTGTGAGTATTGGAGCTTATGCTTTCTGGGCGCTTTAGGGTTAAGGCTTAGACGCTTTTGAACACTTTCAAAGAGCTCTTTTGTGATTATGGGTATATGGTTGCCGTCGACATAAGTACCGTCTTGTTTGACCCTGTATCTGCCTGTATAAAACACATTTTTAAGCATGCTCGTAAGTGATTGTGTCGGTATTATCTTAGAGGGTTGCCATTCATATTTGTAGCCTAATTGATGAAGTTTCAGGGCAACTTCTTTGATTGAATAATATCCTGTGTTGTAGAGTTCAAAAGCTTTTTGAACGAACTTTGCACGACTTTTCATAACAAGTGCTTTGTTCTGTCTTTTGGCATTGCAGTAGCCATAAGGTGCTCTGTTTGGACGAAAACCGCTCTTTGAACGATATTTGATACCCGCTTTGCATTTTTCTTTGGTGAGTCTTCCCTGATAGTTGGAATAGCCCAAAATTGAGTATAGTTGGCTTGTTTCAATAGGACTTAGCGGGGCTTTTAGAATTAGATTTTCACGTAAAAATACGGCGATTAGCCCCTCTTCTTCAATGAGTCTGAGAATTATCTCTGCGTCAGTGAAATTTCTTGCCATTCTGTCTATATAAGTAAATATGACAATATCCGCACATCCGTTTTCAAGGTTTTTCACAAGTTCATTGAACATGGGTCTTTTGCCTGTTTTCATTGCGCTTGCTTTTTCTGTGTATATTTTGTCGAGTTTGATTTTGTGTTTGTGCACAAATTGTTTTAACAGTTTTTCTTGATCATCAAGTGATGTGCCTTTTTCTTGTTCTTGTGAAGAAACTCTGGTATAACCGTAGCCTATTTTTCCGTAAAGTTTTTTTGTTTCAATCATATTTTATTCCCCTTAAAAGTCTTGTATATTGCTGAAAATGCCGGCTATATATAGCCGGCAAGTATATTAATCTCTGTAATGTCGCATGCGGTCTACCAAATCTAATAAATATTCATCATCAGATATGTCAATACTTATGCATCTGCCGACACTGCCTGAGGGATTATTCCTTGTGTCTTCAAAACGCTTATCTGTAGACATAATTTCCAAAAATTCATGTTTTGTCAGCATATTATTTGTATCTTTGCCCCAGACAAGGTTGTATGCGGAAACAAATTTAGACGGGTTCAATTTGAGTTTTTTAGCCTTAGTCAGTGAATAGTCTACATCGTATTTAATCTGTTTCCAGCTTATTAATTTGGCAATGTGTGCCATCATTAAATCAGAGTTTTTGACACTGTTTTCGATTTGACTTTCGTATTTTTGGATGTACGATTCGGCTAAATCTTGCCAGTACATAATCTCTGAGCCACAAATACGGTTTATAATCTCCCATACAGAGCAGGCAATAGCTATGTTCATTAGATAACGGTTTCCGCTCGGGTTTTCAATTAAAGACTTCACTTTGTCGTAAACCTCATTGTATATAGGTATAGCTTGCTCATAATAGCCAAGAAGTTCGATTAAGATTACGGGTAAATCTTTGCGGCTTTCTTCCTCAAAATATTGGAATTGTTCACTGTTAAACTCCGCTTTTTTCATATTTGCATAAAGAATTCTTGATGAAATTTCTTCAGGCAGATTGGTGAAACTATAGTTTGATGTGGCTACGAAATTTGTAAAAATGTCAATTTTTTCAACACCGTTTTTTGTGCCACGCTCTCGGGACGTTTTGTTGTAGACATTTTTTACAAAATCGTCACAGTTTTCGAAGAAATTTTCATTCAATTCTTCAATAGTGACAGGAATTCCAATACGCGTATTTAAAGATACGCTTATTGCATATTTTGTGGAACTCCCTGATATAATATCATTGTCAGATAATCCATATGTTGAATTTAAACAACGAGCTGTTGAAGTTTTGCCGGCGTGAGATTCGCCTAAAAAGAATATCAGCGGACTTGTCGGTATTCCTTTTCTCGAATGGTACAATGGTGTGCTGAGTGCACCGGCGAAGCATAATAAGGCTTCATTATTATTCACGCTCTGTATAAGATTTGTGAAAAAATCTTTAATGATAGATTTGTTTCTGCTCCTATTCAACTGCGGTTTGCAGTTTGAACTAATCTCAATAAGAGAGTTTTCTATGCAGTCATAATCTTTTTCAGCTGCGTATTTTGGAGCTTCTTTATACTGTTGGGTGCTTAGTACATAATAAGAATCACTTGCCACAAACAGACCGTTTTGAATTCCCGGACAGGCGTATACTTTTTTGGTAGGTACATTATCTAGTATTTGCTTTTTGTACAGGTAAAAATCACGTTTGCTTAGCTGATAAAAATCAGCGATAATGGCTTGCGAAATTTTTTGAATTAAGCTTTTATACTCCAGAAAATCTTGCCCGTTAAAACGTATAGGTATTTCTTCACCGTTTCTGATTATTTTGGCAAGAACATATTCTGTTGTGTTGTTTAAGTTCTTTCGACTGTCAATAACTATTAATTTACAGTCAACTTTAAGTTCAAGCGTGTCTGAAATGCATATTTTATCCTCAATTTGAGGCGATTCTGTATTGGAATCCCCCTCATCAGTACAAGCATAAGATATTAGGTCATCAAGCTCTTCATTTTGAGTAAGATTTACAATATTTTTACTAATTTTAGTCATTTTTAGCTCCTTTTACAATGTTGTTTACTATAATTGTGATTAGTTTTGTGAGCAATTCAGAATCTAAATCGCTAAAAGTTTTGATAGGTGGCGAATTTGCCATAAAAACCTCCTTTGTGTTTGAATTTCTACTGTTCGCAGCACTGAAACAAAGGTGTATACTATTCGTACGGGTAGGCACAAAAGAAGTGCATAGTTGTCCGCAACTGTATAACAGCCAAAATGGCACAGTGCTGCTATGTAGAATACTTTCGCGATATGTTCTGATAGTGTGCTTAGACGTTTATACTGTATTTTCGATAATCAATACTTTAAGGTTGAAAACTACTTCTACAGGGTCTTTTTCTGTATTCGGTCTATCTTCTGCATGGATGAGTACAAATTTATTCGTATAATTACGTTTCATTTCAATCAACAGCGTCTAGTCTTCACGCATAGACCCGTTGGTTGATTAAAAACCTTTAGCGAATAAACTTACTCGTCGCAATGGTATTCTGTTGTCAATAAGCCTAACGACTTATGCCTGTAGATTAAACCATGACGTGGTGTTTTGTCAAGTGTTTTCTTGAAAAGCCTTACAGGGTTTGGATTTCAGGCGTACAGGAACGTTGTTTTTGGCATGCAGACTAAAGCAAATGGCATGCCCATTAAGACAAAGCTTTATGTATAGCGATTTTGACCTGTTTTTCAAACTTTTTCTTATAATTTTTATCAGACGGCAGAAATTGAACAAACTTTTCAGGTATGATGTACACTATTTTCTTTTCTAACTCCCTGTCAAGAAAATGTTGCTGAGAAAATGAGTCTAAACATAACACCTGCAAATCTATATCACTGCATAATGAAAGCTCATACAACGCATTCAGCAAAAGAAGATAAGAAAAAACAAACCCGTCACACACAAACACAATTTTCTTATACTTTTGCACTCTCAAAATAAGGCTTATCTCTGCCTGCGAAAAATCAATCCCCCTTTTGATATCAATATTGCACCCCGTTTGGACTGTAGGCAGACAAAATTTTTTCTCTTCCGGCATGTTTAGCCTCTCTAAAAAAGATTTTTCTGTTGATACAAATAAAAAATCATTTTGCTCGGTAAAATCAGTGCTTAAATCTGAGTTAAAGCCGATATCAAAGCACTTCAACGCAATTCTTATACTAACGTTACCCGCACAAAGGAGCAATTTTTTCATAAAATAAAACCTTTCTGAACTTAAAGGAATTTTTTACTTTATTCTTCGAAAAGTAAACTGACAAAGCCTGATTTTTGACAAAAATCAGGCTTTGTCGTTGAAAGGTTTTCTAAAAAGTGGAAAATTATCTGTCGGGTTCAATTAAGCTCCAAACAAGGGCAATAACCCACCCAATAAGTGTACAACCAAAGAAAAGATTGACAACAAATATCGCTGTTGTATTTGGATGTCGTTTTTCATCTGCGATTGTTGTAGGTAGAAAATATATGGCAAGCACGATAAAAGCTATAATGGCAAAAGTTATGCCTGTACCACTGCCATTTGACATCAATTCTAACATAACGCTAATAATTACTAATAAAATGCCTGAAAGTATGTTCCAACATTTGTATACAGCATTTTCAGGTTTAGCCTCTTGCTCTATCCATTCACCGCAATATTGACATTTCTTGGCGGCAACGGGGATTTTTCGACAACAAAACGGACAGCTTTTTTCAGTAACATTTTTTGACATATTTGTAGTTTCTATTTCTTCGATTATAGTTTCTGTTTGTTCTTGTGATTGTAATTTTTCATTAATCCATTTACCACAGTGTTTGCATTTTTTTGCTTTTTTTAAAATAATTCCACCACAAAAAGCACATTTTGTTTGTTCATCAGACATCGATTTTGTTGATGTGTTATCTTTACAAGGCTCATGAACTGATTTGTTTATACATTTAACTATTTTTGCAGTTGCCCCTAATTGCTCAAGTTTTAATTTTGTATCTATTAACTCTTTTGCGGAATGGGTTAGTGTAGTTATTAAGCGAGTATTCGGTTTGTCTACTAATGCTTTTCCGGTTTCTAAGTCACAATTTTTTATTTGTCTTATTTGCGATAATATTGCTACTTTGTTTTCACCTGCTGTTACAAGTACTAACGCATAAAATGCATTTTTTTCTTCCATTTTTACCTACATAAATATTGCTAAAACAGTAATTAAACAAAAAAACAATGTTGTAATACCTGCACTAAGTGCAATTTTTATAGTTGTTTTATTGTATAAAGCCCAAACACAAGGAGCTAATGGGAAAATTGTTAAAAATATTACACATAACAGATTATCAAATTTGTCTGTGTAAGTGGAATTTGGAATGCCCGAAGAAGATGGATCATTAATACACATTGTAAAACTAATCATCAATAATACATAAACTGATGTAAAAGTCCAAGCGAGAATAGCAGGTATAAAATTCTCTTTCTTTCTATCTAAAAACAAATCACTACCGCAGGCAGGACATTTTTTTGCATGATAGCTAACTTGTTCATAGCAATATGGACATTGTACATTCAGCCATTCGCCACAATGTTTGCATTTTACTGCATTATGTTTTATAAGTTCACCACAAAACGGACATTCTTTTTCTTCCATAATAACTACACCTATTTGATATAGTTTCCATTTGCGTCTTTGAATTTACCCATAAGTATCGTGAAGAAATCAACAATTGCCCAAATAATACCTATACCAAAAAAGCTTGATACAAATTGTAGCCAAGCTAATGCAATATGTCCTGTATAAAATCTATGCCAACCACCTGCACCACCGAAGAAGCATAATAGGGCAGTAGATTGTATTGTTGGCTTTCTGCTTAGTTTGCGTCCTTCACTATCTGTGTAAACATCACATAGAATGAGAAAACAGTCTATTATTGCCCAAGCACCGAAAAAACCAAAACATGTTAAAATTTTTGCAATACCAAAGCCTGTTTTATTATTGTAAAAATCGTGTATACCTAAACCGCCGAGAAAAGAACATAATAAATATGTTTTTACCCATGACTTTCCATATCTTTTTACTAACCATTCTCCGCAATGACTGCATTTTTGTGATTGTGCAGGTACATTTTCGCCACAATATGGGCATTTTTTTGTTTGTTGTGTTGGTATTGCGCTATTTACTGTCATAAATTAATCCTTTCTATTTATCTTATAAATAGTACATAACATTTACTAGATATTTTTATATTCAAAATCGAGTTGTTTTTGCTTTTGTAAGGTAAATGCATTTGGAAATTTTCATAGTTTCTTGTTGAACAATGTTTTTCCCTATCTCAGTTTTGCTATATATTTTGTATTGTCAATAAATATCTCTAAAATTATAGGGCTTTTGGTGTTTACAAAGTATTTGGGCATTTCCGCAACTAGATAAACATCTTGGCTTTGTAACGGCATTAAGCTGATATTTAATGAGAAATCAGTCTTATCTTTTGTTGTTTTTATTGGAAAACAATCAAATTCGTATTTGTCATTGTATACGATTTTGGCTTTCATCAAATCATTAAAATTAGCTTTTTTGTTATATAAGCTTTTTGCATTCAAGTTGACATATACGAGCCTGTTGTTTTCGTCTTCAGGTTTATAATAGCGTGTTTCATTACTTGCTTCGCCCCAATAGTTGTATGTGGTTTTGACCACAGGAGCAGAAATTTTTTCTACTATATTCTTGTCTTTGATAGTGAATTCTAAATTGTTCTCATTAACTATTTTTTGGTGCATTTTAATTATTGTTGGTTTGTTTGGTATTATTTTTTGTATTAATGTTTCTTTGTTTGGAGTTGATAATGCCAGTTTTATTTGCACAACGAACACCGCTATAACAAGCAATGCTATGAAATAAAGTACAAGTATAATTCTTCCAAATATCAGTGGTTTTTTCATATATAATATCTCTCCTACTCTGCTATTTTGTTGCCTTTTGAATCCAGTGTGTATTCAAGACCGTTCACTTTGACAAAATACTGTGTTTTGCCGTCTTCTGTTCTGATTCTGCCGATAGAATCATATTTTTTGCCGTTCAGGATACGACCTGTTTTGTCAATCAATGCGAATTGTCCTTTGTATAATTCAGAGCGAATTGCTTGACCTTTGCCTAAATAAACAGGTGCAATGCCGTCAATGAACGGTTCGGCAACTAATTCACCGTCACCACCCTCAAAACTGCCAAATTGCGGTGGTATTACATATTGCCCGCTTTCATTGATATAGCCCCAACCCTTGTCGTCAGATACTGCGGCTAATCCGTCTGAAAAGGGGTCTGCAATTGCAAACTTGTAAGGAATTTTCAACACTCCGTCTTTGCTTATGTATCCATATTTGTTTCCTTGTGATACAGGTGCTAAATTTCCTTTGTATGGACCTGCATCGTTGAACATTGGCTCGACTATATGGTTGCCCAGTTTGTCTATATATCCGTACTTGTGATTTTCAGGGCTTCTGTATAATGCTATACCGTTATAAAAGTTGTAGTCGTAAGAATAATCAGAGAACAAAGTCACATCTGTATATATTGGTTCAATTACAACTTTCCCAAACTCGTCAAAGTATCCGATTTTTACACCACCGTTCAAATCCTGTATGAAAAAGGCACACATTCCGTCTGAGTATTCACCAATATAGTCGTACATTGCCTCAACAATTTTCTCTCCGTATACGTTGATGAGTCCATATTTTCCGTTTTCTTCAAATACGGCAATTCCTGTTTTTGTGAATACGAAAGTTTGGTATGTATTTTCTAAAACAATACTACCGTCAGGCATTTTGTATGTATATGACTCATCAGGATTTACCACTTTTATCATTTTTTGTTTATGTGCAGTTGTGTCGGCTTTTGACTGAGATACAACTGTACATCCGCTTGAAAACGTTAACATAATTACAAGAGCGAGTAATAATGATTTTTTCATGTATACCTCTATTCTTATTCTTTTCATTATTTTAGAAATATACCGTATACATGTAAATAGGCTTTTTGATGTATATAAAAATATGCTTAGTCTAATATCTAAACATCATAGTGTCCGTGAGTGTGCAAACACGCTAACATATAAGTAAGAGGTACTATGAAAAAATTAGATGATTTTGCAAAAGATAATCCGATATTGACAACAAGTGTTGTTGCAGGCATGTTGGGGATTACTCCCGACAGGTTAAGAATGTACGACACAACAAAGCTGATTAGTGTGTACAGAATCAACACAGGTCAGGTAAAAAAGCGTTTGTACAGCCAGTATGATGTTGAATGGCTAAAAGGATTGAGAAGACTGCTGAAAGACCACAAAATGAGCGTATCTCTTGTTAAATATATGCTAAAATTAGCCAACAAAAACCCAAAACTCCACTACCCCAAAGGAGAAGTAAGCGATATATTGAAAGAACTCACTCAAAACCCAAATTTCAAGTCAGTTGTGGAGGGGTTTGAGGGGTGATTTAAAAGAAACGAGTACAAAATGTATTGTTTTAAAATACTTGAATATATCAATACGGTATTTATAGGATTTTAGTTTGTAAAAAAAAGTAATATATTAGTAAAATAATTAACATTTATGATATTATTCAAATAAGAAGAGGGTGTAAAATGGAAGAGTTAAGATATAAAGAAATTACTTCTGATATCCTTAAGTTTATGAATTCAGAGGGAAGAAGAGAGTTTGTACTTAATTCTAGTAGACAGGCTAGTGATGTTTCTCAAAACATGGTGCAATCATTATTAGTGTCACCTGAAGTTATGAAGTTACGCATAGGTGTTTAATTGACCGTAGATATTGACTTAAAAGAAAATGGTAAAAATTTTATAATATTGCCATATGATTTTGAAACCTTAAAGTCTGTACTTTTAACTTTCTCTCAAATAAACACTAATTATCTAGAACAAAAACTTGATAATAATTTCTATAAAGACTATTTACAAACTTTAAATGTCAAAACTTTTGTTGTTGAAAAACAATATATTGATAAAGATTTTTTGAATGATTATGCAAGTTATTATGTAAAGTGTTTTCATCCGTATGAACGTTTTTGTACTCGTTTACATTTCTTTTCTTGTGACATAACGGAAGAGAAATTTAATAGTTTATTGACTGATTTTCAACTTTTTCAAGAAAATCATCAAAAATTACAAGACAATTATCTTGGCTATATGGTAATCAAAAATTTACCACAAAGTATTATTGGCAAGACATGTTTAAAATGCTACCCTAAAGAAGATAATCGTTATTTTCCTGCTACTGTGAAACATAAGGTACATCTTGCGGGGATACCGCTTTGTATAGAAACGCTTCCTTTTCAGGAACAAGATAGTGTTGTTGCAGCATGTGCAACTAGTTCATTATGGAGTATGTTTTATGGCACTGGTGAATTGTTTCATCATTCTATTCCCTCACCATATGAAATAACTAAGGCAGCCACACAGGATTTTCCTGTATCGAACAGAGCATTCCCAAATCATGGTTTGAGTCTAGAAATGATGGCTAAAGCCATAAATAAAGTTGGGTTAGAACCTTTATATATAAGTGCGGATAGTGAAGTTTTAACTAAAGCAACAATTTACGCATATTTAAAAGCTCATTTACCTGTTATGTTGGGTATAAAACTTATTAACGAAATTACTAAACGAGTTGATTTGCATGCCGTAACTATTGTCGGTTATAATTTTGATGAAAATAAAAAAGTAGATTGCGTATTTCAACAACCGAATGAGGGGTTTCCTCTCAAATTAAGAGCAGCTAATATTTCCAAAATTTATGTACATGATGATCAAGTTGGACCATTTGCAAAAATGGAATTTGGACAAATCGGTTTTGATGTTGATATGTTTGGAAAAGTAATTAAAAATGAAGATGATTCGGTCTATCAAAGATGGGTTTTAACTACATCTTATGGTATGGAAAATGGAAGAAAGAATTATCATGCAATTCCTAAAGCATTGTTAATACCTACATACCATAAAATAAGAATCCCTTTTGAGTCTATATTGAGGCAAGTATATGAATTTAATCATTTGTTCGTCTGTGTTTCTATGCAATTAGATAATGAACAAATAAAAAGAATGGCTCCTGGGTTATCTTGGGAAATATTTTTGACGGATATTAATGAGTTTAAATATTCAATCATTAGTGATGAACTATTATCAAAAGAAGAAAAGTTGCGATTAACAAATTCTCGTTATCCTCGATTTATGTGGAGAGTTAAGGTCTATTCTATTGATGAAAATATATTTGATTTGCTTTTTGATGCAACAGATATAGAACAAAATGAATATATGAAAGAAACTGTTGTGTACAATAAAGCTGCTATGGAGATGATGCAACAATTTTCTTTAATTTATTATGAGCACGGTATGACACAAACAAGAAATAAAATAATAAATAGTCTTTCTGCTAAGGAAAAAAATGTTGAATTGAGTAAAACAATTTAAGTATAAATATTTTTTTTTGTTTTTTCTTTTATGATTTATGCTAGTTTTGTAAACTGGTTATAATTTGGCATGCGTAATTAAATAAAAACAGTTTTATGTTGAAAAATTTTCTTTATGACGTACATTTATTTCTATGAAATATTGGAGAATGTAGTAAAATCGGGGTTATACATTTGGTTATAAAAACACTTGAAAAAATAAACATGCTGCGCTATAGTATTCATGTAAAATGAAAATATAAATAGGGGAGATACTAATGACAAATATTAACACTGATAAATGTTCTGAAGTACTAAACAAGATTTATGAAATTAAAGATGAACTAATTCAGATTATAAAATTTGCTGTTGATGTTGCAAAATTAGAAAAGAAATCTAAGAGAACTTCCAATTACAATATGACAATTGATATAAAGGATAATTTGTATGAACCGTTGAAAAGTTTTGCAGAAGAAAAGGACATATGCTATTGTCGTTCACACTTAAGCCAATATTTTATAATCAATAATGAAAAAGTAAAAATTAAGTTTCATAATAGCTTACCTAAGGCGAAAAGAGAAATAATTGAAAATTCAGAGTTTACTCAAATGACATTCCCACTTGAATGTTTTGCTCAAAAAGATGAAATAAAGGATTCTGAGTTTGAAATAGGTATAAAAACATCCGTAGATAGGACAACTCTACAAATAATACGTGTAGCAGATTTCAATAATAAATTTGTAGAAACACTTTATAATCATAATGTTGTAATATTGAAACACCCTGCCATTGATAATATTCGAGAAAACAAAGACACGAATCTTCAAGAAATTAAACCTAATTTTAGAGTCAAAGAGTCATTAAAACAAGAAAAAGAACAAAAAGAGCAAGAAAACAAAGAAGAAAGAAACGCAAATGACATTTAATCCAGATATGCTAAGAATTGCTCGGGAATCTCGTCAAATGACACAACAAGAGCTGGCAGATAAGATAAAGATTTCTCAAGTGATAATTTCCAAGGTTGAAGCCGGTCTCAATAATCCTAGTGAGAAATTTTTGGAAGATATTTCTCAGGTGTTAGATTATCCTATCGAATTTTTTAAAAATGATTGTTATGCATTAGACATGGGGGTTCGTCTTCATAGAAAAAAAACATCCTTGTTGAAAAAAGAAGAGAACTATATAGATTCAATTGCATCAAAAAATAACATTTACATATCTAAATTGTTAAATTTTATAGATATGGATGTAAATATTCCAGAAATAGTTGTAGATGAAGAAAATACTCCCGAATCAATTGCTGAAGAAGTCCGTTATATTTGGGATATGCCAAAAGGATATGTTAGAAATTTGACTAAAATTTTAGAGCAATTTGGGATTATTATTAATGAAATAGATATGCACCCTAAAAAATTTGATGGAGTTAGTTTTTATAATAAAAAATATGGGTTTGGATTTATTATTATCAATAAAAATCAACCTCCAGATAGATATAGATTTACATTGGCTCATGAGTTGGGGCATTTAATAATGCATAGAAATAGCTTATCTGCAAAACGAGAAGATGAGGCTAATTCCTTTGCTTCAAGTTTTTTAATGCCTGCAAAAGATATAAAAGAAGATTTAAAAAATTTAGAATTTTGGAATCTTCCTAATTTAAAATCGATGTGGAGAGTTTCTATGTCGGCATTAATCCGTCGAGCCAAAGATTTGGAATTAATTGATGAAAATAAATACAAGTCTTTAAATGTAAGGTTAAGTCAATCAGGTTTTCGAGTTACCGAGCCAACTATGGATATTGAAAAAGAGGAGCCTACATTATTAAAAGATATAATATTTTATTTGTATAATGAATTAGATTACAGCAAAACAGAAATGATGAAAATTTTAACCATTAACGAATCTGATTATCTTGAAATTTTGGGTAAATGTATAAATAAAAGAATAAAATCGGTAGATGGAAACGTCAAAGTAGTGGATTTTCATCGAAAACCAAAATAGGTATGTTAAATAGTCATTTTTCATAATAATGACAGATCTAAGTTTATGACTGACCCTAAGCATATTCCTCTTGACATAGTGTATCCCATGGGATACACTGATAATATCAGGAGCATTTATGGAAAAACAGATTCTATACTACAAAACCCAAGACGGAAAATGCCCGTATTCTGAATGGTACAATGAACTTGATATGTCTGTTCGTGTGCGCGTGGCTAAACGGGTCGATAAGCTAAAAGACGGAAATTATGGCGACCACAAAAAGCTCCAAAACTCTGAATTGTCTGAACTAAGGATGGATTTTGGCAAAGGGTACAGAATATATTATCTTGATTTGGACACAACATTAGTTCTTTTTCTTGCAGGAAGTGATAAAAAAGAACAAAAGAAAACGATTCAAAAAGCTAACCAATATTTAGAAGATTTTTTGAGTAAATAATAATACTGAAAGGAATATAACAATGGAACTTACTGACAAACAACGTAAATATCTTGAAAGTTGTATGACTTTCGACGAAGATATGCAAGCAAAACTAAAAGACCCTGATTTTCAGCAAGCATGGTTGTCTGAAACTATAAAAGATTACATTGAAACCGGAGATTACAGCGCGTTCTATCGCGGGTTGGAATACGTCATAAAAGCACGCGGTTCGGTCAAAGAATTTGCTGAGCAGGTCGGTATGAACAGAGCAAATCTTGTTGATTTGCTGCATGGAAAAACAAAAACATCGCCAAACTTCACGACCATAACCAAAATTCTAAACGGCTTAGGATACACTTTGTCTGTAGATAAGCTCCCTGCCTAGCAAATAAATATTTCAAATATATTATTGTTTTTCAAAACTGTAGTTTTGTAGTGTTTTTTCTATAAACTCACTCAAAATCAGACATTTCAAGATTTCAGAACTGTAGTTTTTGTGTATGTCCGTGTAGTTGCTATGCACAAAAATGTAGTCATTATGCTTTCGGAAATCATAATTTTTTTGTGAGTATAAATGACTAATAAATACAGGAGATTGCGAAAAAATTTTATATACTGTGAATGCAGTTGCCTTTTGTTAGACGTTAGAAATCTACAAACCTTTCTAAAAAGTCAGATAAAATCAGACAAATTCAAAAAATGACATACAGTTTTTTGACGAAAGGATTTGCAAAAATCGCTATATAAAAATTGAGGGTGAAAAATATCTAAAAACCTAGTCTATGCAGCATTTTTGAGAATATAGAGTGTTAAGCTGTACGTTAACCCCCACCATAATAAAGACACCCAATGAGGTGTCTTTTTTTATTATCATATTAGGGATTTAATTATTGAATTTGTGTTTATGACGTGTTCTAGTTATCAGTATGTGGTTAGAGTTTATCTAATTCTATCGGACAAGTTGTTACAAAAGAATACAGTTTACTGTAGAAACATAATGTTATATTATTCATTATATTTATAATAAAATAGTAAAATGTATAATTTGTATAAAATTTTAACTGGTTAGCGGGTAAAAACAAAAAATGAAAAATAATAATACAAAAACATTTCTTATAATTAATCTTTCATATTTTGGTGATGTAATTTTAACAAATGCGTTATGTCAAAATATAAAACATCATTATCCTAATTCTAAAATAGTCTTTCTTGTTAACGAACCATTTTATGAAGCAGCAAAATATCAACAGTGTGTTGATGATGTTATTACTATGGATAAAAGAGGTCGCCATAGCGGTTTATTGGGATTAATTAAGTTTGTTCTTGAATGTCCATATAAAGGGAAAATTGATACTTCTTTTGTATTGTATGATAACGATAGGGGTATTCTTGTGTCGTATTTACTTGGTTCTCGTGTCAGAATTTCCGGACCAACAAAATTTACAAAGTATTTTCTTACTGATATCCACAAGGAAACAGGTGAATACAAAAGTATGCAGGATATAAATGCTGATTTTATTAAAACCCTAACAGGACAAGATGCTAAAGTTGTCCCTGTCAAGTATCAAACTAATGCAGAGGAAGATTTATTTATTCAGAATTTAAAAAAACAGTTTTCAGGTAAAGATATAATCGGCTTATGTTGTGTTAGCAAACAAAAATCAAAAGATATGCCTCTTGAAACTGCAATAAATATTATCAATCTTGCAAATAAAGATAACAAAGTCGTTTTTTACCTTGGAGCAGGTAAAGAATGCAGAGATTTTGCTGACAATATAAAAAAGAACGGTTGTGTTAATTTTATTGATTTAACAAATATTACGACAATCAAACAACTTGCTAATGTTTTGACAATATGCAAGTCGCTTATAAGCGTTGATACCGGTACAATGCATCTTGCTTGTGCAGTTGGTACACCTGTTGTTAGTGTGTTTTATAAACAAGATATGATTGAAAAATGGGCACCCAGAGATTTTTTGTATAAATCTATTGTAATCTCAGATAACTATTCAGCTAAAAATATTTATGAAAAAGCAATGTACCTTTATCAAAATGAAAAAGATATAGTTAGTAGGAATTAGATGTCATTTTTATATTTTGGTAACGGCCAAATTTTTCTAACCGCAGTAGAATCTTGATTTAATTTGTACTGTGAACCGCAATACATTGATAATGCTTTTGTGACATTGCCTTTAGAATAGCTAAGCTTACTTTTGTAAGTTATAATTCCAACTTCAAGCCCTAGTGTTACATCAGTTTTTATAGCATTGTATAGGTCATCAACTGTTGGATATTGTTCTTTTAGTTGGTTTATTCGTTCTTGATCCGCAATGTAGTGTCTGTGATCATATGCTACGGCTCTTTGATGTTTTGATAGTTTAGGGTTGTTTGCATCTTTAGGGTCTGCATACATACATTCTATTGCCGTTTTGTTAACTTGCATTACTCCTTTGTATGATTTTTTAGATGGGTTCATAGAGCTTTCGTCAAATACGAAACCGCCGCTTTCCAAATCTAGAATTCTTGCTGTTATTTCAGGGTCAATGCCGTATTCTTCTGATTTTGCACAAACCATGTTTGCAATAGCAATACCACGTTCGCCTTTTACTTTTTTGTTTATGTAATTAAGCACTTTATTATATTTTTGAGGATTAGACGGTTTGTAGTCTTTAAAATCTGTAAGATAATCAGTCATTCCATTTTTTTGTTTTGTTGTTGTTTTAATAGTTAGTTGTTTGCGTTCAAAGTTGTACATGGGCGGCTTGGTCACTCTTGTGTTGTCCTGTTCACACACATGTTGTGAATATTCAAATCCGTCAACATTTTTATTGTCATTAGAATTTTTAGAGAGTTTTTTATTACCCCATAATTCGATATTAGCCGGATTTTCTTTAAGAAATGTAGGAATATCAGGCAATTTAAATTCAATTTTTGGAGATTCAATTGAATAGTTTTCAGGCATATTGATAATCCTCGTGAAAATACCTCGCTGTTATATAAAAACAATATTTAATTTCAAATTTCAGTTTTCCAAAAATTTTTAACAATTGTTATATTTATTGAAAATCTTGTTAAGAATCTGTCTTGACATTTGTGATACAATATAAACACAGACAGTCGGGTGTTTAAAATGGCGAAGAAGTTATCAGTTGCATTTGTATGGCATATGCATCAACCGGTTTATAAATCGGATAAAAACGGTATATACTTAATGCCATGGGTGCGTTTAAGAGCAATTAAAGATTATCTTGATATGCTTTTGATTATGGGAAAATTTCCTAAGCTTAAGCTAAATTTCAATCTTGTACCAATGTTACTTGCTTCTTTATATGATTACGGGTTTAAAGGTGCACATGATATTTACTCACGTTTGACGATTATGCCTGTGGAAGATTTGTCTGATGATGAAAAAGAGTTTATCATAAACCATTTTTTTGATGCCAATTATGAAAATATGGTATTGCCGAATGTTGAATATAAAAAGCTATATGACAAGAGGTTTAACTCTCCTAATATAGGAATTAAGGATTTTTCACTTCAGGAATATTCAGATATCATGGCTTGGTTTAATCTTATATGGTTTGATCCTATGTTCTGTGATAATGAAGAATTAGCTGTTCTTTTCTCTAAGAAAAACGGTGAGTTTACTCTTGAAGACAGAGAAAAAATTATTGATTTGCAAAGGGAAATAATTAGAGAAATTGTTCCTGCATACAAAAGGTTTCAAGATGAAGGCAGGATAGAGATTTCAACCAGCCCGTATTATCATCCGATTTTGCCGGTATTGTTGGATATGAAAGATGTTGAGGCTGTTAATTCTAATACTACATATCCTAATTTAACTTCTGATATGACAGAAGATGCTGAGCTTAATATAAAGTTGGCTTTAGACAAGTTTGAAGAAATTTTTGGTAAACGTCCAAATGGTATGTGGCCTTCTGAGCAATGTGTCAGCGAAAAAACGCTTCAATTGTTTAAAAAAATGGGCGTTAAATGGACAATTGCTGATGAAGGGGTGTTGGAACAAACTTTAAAAAAAGAATTTGTTCGTGATTTTAGAGGGTATTTGGAAGATCCTTATGAACTGTGCCATAGTTACAGGTTTAAACCCCAGAAAATGCCCTATTTTAAGAAAAATGAATATTTAAGCATTTTGTTTAGAGATGCGGTTATCCCTAATCTTATAGGTTTTGAATATCCTCGTCATGATTCTGTTAAAGCTGCAAATGATTTGTACGACAGGATTAAAACAAGACAGAAAAAACTTGAAAGTTCTCCCGACAAGATGCACATTGTTGTTATTGCAATGGATGGTGAAAACTGCTGGGAAAATTATAAAAATGATGGTCATGATTTTTTGGAAACATTATACGGTTTGATAGAAGAAGATGAAAATTTGGAAACCGTTAAAATATCGGATTATATAGAACAAGTTGACAAGTTGGATTGGACAGGGACCCCGTTTGAACTGGAGCATATTCGTGCAGGTTCGTGGATTAACAGGGATTTCCTTTTGTGGATTGGAGAGCCTATAAAAAATCTTGCTTGGACGTATATGGACAAAGCTCGTTGTGATTTGAAGGAATTTGAAAAAAATAATCCTGATGACCCTCGTCTTGTGCTTGCGTGGGAAGAACTTTTGATTTCACAAAGCAGTGACTGGTACTGGTGGTATGGTGAACCTAACGATTCCGGTCAGGATGATATTTTCGATCATTTATTTAGAGAACACCTTAAAAATATCTACAAAATTATAGACAAACCTATTCCGTCATATTTGGAAAACTCGTTAACGGAATTTACAGAGGCACATTCAAGATATCCAAAAGGACCTTTTAAAAACTTCTTGTTAACAGGTAAAGATCCCCATAACAAGTGGGAAAATGCAGGTTGCATTGATATACCGGCATCCCCTACTATGAAAGAAAACAAATTTTTGAATAAAATATATTTTGGGTATGATTTCGACAATTTGTATTTGCGATTTGATATAAATAAATATATTCAAGACAAAGAAATAGGGTTTAAGGATTTTAATCAGATTTACATATATTTTAAAAACTGTTCAAATCAAAGTTATAATGAATCTCCGATAAGAATGGTAAATAAGACGGAAAACATTCTACCTCTGTTAAAAGAAACTTATAACAGTGAAATAAAGATTACTTTGTTTAGGAATTTTCATTTTAACGCTCAACTTGTTCAAGCAACAAAAGATAATCTGTGGGTTTTGCAGATGAAAAACAACATAGATCAAGTTTTTAATGATTTTTTGGAGGTTAGGATTCCGTTTGAAGATTTGCGTGTAGCAAAAGGTGAAATGGTTGAGTTTTTTGTAGTTGAAGGACCGTTGGGGGTTACAAATGAATTTTATCCTCAAAACAGTTTGCTGCCTGTTGTCAGACCAGAATAGGATGCTGATTTATTTTATTGGAGTGAGTTTCAAGAACTCTATTTGTTGTAACTAAGATACGAAGAAAATAAAAAGGAGCAGCTCGTAAGCCGGGTTCTGTTTAAATAATCATCTGTCTCGACTTGCAGTTGCCTGCAAGCTCTAGCGGTTTGTCAAAAGACGGCGGGTCACCTTAACCTTTTTGTCAACCTTGCACCCGACCGGGGTTTACCCGGCAAATACCTCTCGATATTTCCGGTGAGCTCTTACCTCGCCGTTGCACCATCGCCTGTAAATCAAAGATTCCATCGGCAGTTTACGTTTCTGTGGCACTATCCTCACGGTCGCCCGCACCTGACGTTATCAGGCGGTCTGCCCTAGGGTGCCCGGACTTTCCTCACAATTGCTTGCGCGATTATTCGGCTGCTCCCGTTTTTTAATTTAGCATGGGTAAAACAGGTTAACAAGGGAGAAAATTCGTTTTATTTTACTAAAATTATATTGTTTTATAGTGAAAAGATTTCTCCCTCATTGTATCTATACTAAACTGAGTATTGCTTTTTTTACATGTCGTACTAACGGTTTAGATTTTTATAAGCCTCAAAACCCTGTTGCAAAAGCAAAAAACACCTCTTTCTAGACCATATGGTCTAAATCTTGAAGAATATGTATTTTCTTTATAATTTCAACCTGATAGTCGATGAGCTTCTACTTCGTTTAGAGGTAATATACAAAATGTAAATAATATAATCACACGAAAAATATGCTTACCGATTTTTGGTAAGTGCCTGAACCAAAAACGTATAGTTGCCATAGGTCAGGAAAAAGCAATTTATAAAAGAAGGAAATCTTGGGGGGAGTAGATGAGAAGAGGTCTTGAATTTAAGAAAAAAGCCAGAGTTATTATTGTAGATGACAACTACGAACATTTGGCAGGTATCAGAGAATTAATTGAAATTGAAAGCGATTTTGATGTAGTGGCAACAGCTACAAGTGCAAGTGTTGCAATAAGTCTTATTAAAAAGTATCGTCCGGAAATCGTTTTAATGGATATTAATATGCCTGAAAAAGACGGTTTAACCGCTATTGCGGAAATTGAAAAACTGGATTTGGGAGTGCGTATTATCGCTTTGACAGGCTACGATGATCCTGATCTTATTTTTAGAGCTATGAAGATAGGTGCTAAAGGTTATATTCTTAAAACTATGGCATCTGCACAGCTCATCTATGCTATAGATGAAGTTGCGGCAGGTAAAATTTATCTTCCTGCAACTTTGTCCTCCAGATTCTTTGAATACTTCCAAAAATCATTCAAAGAAGAAACTCAAGATGTTTCGGATGAAGAAAACTTGTTAAATTATCTTACTCAAAGAGAAGAAGAAGTTCTTGATTTGTTAACACAAGGTATTACATATAAAGGTGTTGCGCAAAAACTCTTTATTTCCGAAACAACGGTTAAAACTCACGTTAATAATATCTTCCAAAAATTACAGGTTAACGACAGAACACAAGCTGTTTTGTATGCTCTTAACAACGGATTTTTGAACAGAAGAAAAGTAAAAATTGCGATATAAGTGTGTTGGGGCAGAAGCCCCAACCTACTATTCTAATAAGTTTTATGCGGGCTTTATGCCTGCTATTAAAAAATAATGGTAAGTAAATAATGGGTGGAGCAAATTACAGACAAAAAAATCTTTTAAAAGATTTAATATATCTCGGACAAACAAAACCTGTAAGTAAGCAAACTATCAAGGGGTTGTTCAGATTTGCTTTGGAACCGCTTTTAGAAGCCCAAGCCCAAAGAGCGGTTGTTTTGATAAGGCTTTTTGATACATCAGAATTAGAAGGTGTTTTAAAAAGATTGGAATTTACACAAGCCGAAGTTTATTCTTTTGATGATGTTACAAAAGGTGAAAATCTTACAAAAGAAGATATTTGGGGCGATACAGAGTTTTTGGTGCTTTTATCACCAAGATATTCCGCTTGTGTATTGTGGGATTATTCTACGGAAAATGTAAAAGATACTTCTTGTGTGTATCAGTTATTAAATTCTAAAGATATAAATGATGTTGTACGTATAATTTCCGATAATTCTAAAATTGACTTGATGAGATATACACAAGAATATACGCCTGAGCGTAGAAGCAATGAGCTTTTGAACAAAGCCGTGCACAAATTTATTGATTTTGCGGATTCTTTTGTTGAAGAAGCTGCGATGAATCAGGCTCAGGTTGGTGCTTTGGGACAAAGTGATGATATTGAAAAAAAATATGAATATATTTCTGCAAAAACAAAAGTTATTTCGCACGATATAAAAAATCATCTTTCTATTATTGATTTGTATACAAAAATTATGGAAAAAAGATTAGAGCATGTGCCTAATAAAGAATTGCAGGATTCCATGCTTAATGCCGTTTCCAGTATTAAAAAATCACAAGAATCTATAAGTGTATTGCTTTCGGAATTAAGAATAATAAGAGGTTTGAAGCTGGAAACTCTTAACTTCTCTAAGATTTTGCAAAATGCAATAGAACTTGTAAAAGCTAAAGCGGAAAGTGTTTCTGCAAAGATAGAAGTCTCTGATATGTATGAAGGCAATGTTCTTGCTGATGAAAACAAGCTATTAAATGTTCTTATTAACATTATTTACAACGCATTGGATGCATTATCCGAATGCGACGGTGAACATGTTATTAAAATTAGTACGGAAGTAAGTGCTGACAACATGTTGAAAATTTATATTAAAGACAATGGTTGCGGTATAAGTGCAGAAAATGTACAAAAAATCTTTGAAGAAGGTTATACTTCTAAACCGACAGGTAGCGGTTTAGGGTTGTATATTTCAAAAGAAGCAATGAAAGAACAATACGGGGATTTATTTCTTGTAAGTTCTGATGGTAACGGTACAACTTTTGCGGTGACAGTGCCGAAGTTGTGATTCACTTTTATGATATTAAAGGGTGTCCCTTTAGAATGAAAAAGGAAAACAGAATAGAGAGGAGGCAAAATTGGATTTATTTAACGTTAGAGCTATAGAAGTTTCTAAGCTTGCAATGGATGGCTTGTCAAAAAGACAAACAGCAATTGCTTCCAATACTGCTAACTCCATGACGCCTGATTATCAAAGAAAACAGGTTGTGTTTGAAGACCAGCTTCGTGAAATTATTGCAAAAGATAATGTTCGCAGAGATTTGAGAATGCAAAACAGTCTTGCTTATCAAAAAGATATTTACAAGCCGGGGGCTGCTCGTTCCTCTAACCCTATGTTGCATAATGTGGCTCAACGGATTCCTCAGGAACAGTTTATGTATATTCAACAAACACATTCCGATACAGGGAATTTTGCTCCCGAGGTGATTAAGGATACGAGATGGATTGATTATGGCAACGGTAACAATGTTAACGTTGAAGAAGAAATGATGGATATGGCTAAAGCCGGTGTGCAATACAATGTTCTTGCAACTGTAGAAGGTCGTTTTTTAAGTAATTTACTGGATGTTGTTAAAAGCGGAGGGTCATAATAAATGAGTTTTAGTGCTTTTGATATTTCGGGTTCGGGCATGTATGCCCAAAGAACAATGATGGATAACATTGCCTCTAACATTGCCAATGTTAACACTACACGTAATCCTGACGGGACTCCGGGAGTGTATATTAAAAAAAATGTAAGTTTTAGAGCGGTTTATGCTGACAGGTTAGGTTCAACGGCGCCTGCGTTTCCTGACGGACATCATGAGGCGTATTACAGCCCGACATACAATACGGTTGCGTTAAAAGGCGGAATTTCCTTTGATGACAAGAATATTTCTCAAGGGGTTGAAATTGCTGAAATTACACCTGCGAACGACCCGTACAAAACAATTTACGACCCGTCTAATCCCGAAGCGGATGCAGACGGTTTTGTAACTCTTCCCAACATTAATGTTGTGGAAGAAATGGTGAACATGGTTTCGGCTTCACGTGCTTATGAAGCCAATGTTACTACTGCAGAAACTACCAAGGGGATGATTTCTGCGGCATTGAGAATATAGTGTGTCGGCTTTATCAAACCGACCCGTATATTTTTGTTAGAGGTAGACACCTTAACCTACTGTAAAAACAAATAATTATGGAGTAAGAAAATTGCAATTTAATCAAATCGCCAACAATTCAATAAAAAATTACAACAAAGTATTTTCTCAGAACATGGAGTCGTTCAATATCGGGGCTGATTCGAACGGAATGACTGCTTTTGACAGTGTTTTGAATAACCAAATGCAGCAAAATGCAATGCTGCCGCAAGGTCCGATAATGAGTACAGGTATTCAAATGAATGTCGGCTTGGAAAATATGGGTATTTCACCGATTGACAAGATTGACGGTGTGTCTTCGGCTCAAGAATCTTCTAAAAAGAACAAATCCGCTGTGGAAAATATGGCTGATACCTTTGGTAAAGCTTTTTCTGATGGCTTAAATAGTGTGAACGAGTCCCAAAATGCCGCCTATGAAGCCGCAGAAACTTTTGCTTCCGGCGGAGATATCAGTGTTCACGAAGTTATGATTGCTTCTCAAAAAGCGAATTTAACCATGCAATTGGCATTGCAAATGAGAAATAAACTTATTAATGCTTACAATGAAATTAATAATGTGAGGGTATAAGGACGTTTTTGATTATTGACGTTCACAAGGTTAAGTATTTCGTTGCAAATATCCAAATTAAACAATGCAAGGTTCCCTTGCACGCCGTAGGCGTAATACGGCTTTGCCGTTGTGACATTGATTAAGCACAGTTTATTTTTAAAATAAATTTTGACAGCCTGAAATGAAATGTAATGGATGCAAAATTTGTTTTGAAAATATTTACTGTGCTTTTTGATAATGCCGAGTTTCTTTCTTTACTTGAGTCGTAGGTGAGGACACGAGCCGTACGAATCAGGATGCCCTTAGGGTATGAGTTCGTTTCTTTTCTGTCTTACTCGGTCGCCATAAACGGCGTTGCGGCTTCCGCCTGCGCGTAAGCCTCCAGCCTTGGCTCCCTCGCGCTTTGCCACGCCACTCAAAAGAAAAGAAATGAACGTAAGAAAAAAGATTAACTATGCAAGTTTGTCAAATTCTGCATTGTAGTTTTGTCATAGATTAGCCGCACTAGTCACTATTTGCTAATCACAAAAACTATCTTTGTTTTACGCTTATCCGTGACGCCATTTTCTTTAGCTCGCATTAGCTCGCTAAGAAAAGAAGGCAAATCCGCAAAAAAAAGCTGTTGAATTAGGGGTTCAACAGCACAGTCTAAACAGGGATGATAAAATATAAGTTTTAAAATTTTTATCTGCTTCCGTATGAAATAATTCTTGTATTTGGTTTGTACAAGATTTCGGGAAGTTCTTCCAACGAGTTTATAAAGATTAATGATTTATCATTCATCATTCTTAAGGTCTTTTGTTCCGGTTTTGCGTTGGTAATAATTGTTTGAATGGGGAAATACTCGGAGAATTTTTCTATTACGGAGGCTACAACGTAGTTGTACATATCCGCATTGATAATTACGTATGAAATTCCCGCAATTTCAAGATACCTTTCTGCGCTTTCAGCTTCCGTTACAGAAAATATGTTGCGTTCGGAAATTCCTGCTTCAATACATTTTTCCGTCAATTCGGAAATTGCTTTTATATCGTTTTGTATTAATAGTATTGACGTTTTATTAATCATTTTTTCTCTCGAACCTCTTACATTTTCTTTATCGAATTTAAACAAAAAATCTTTACAACTTTGGTTGTAATATCCTTCAAATGTATGAGTTTAAAAAATTGATAATTGGGCAGTCGGTTAGGGAATTTAATATCTTTAAAACGGTTTTAAAATGCTTTTATGAAAACAAAAGTTGTTATTATAGGCGGCGGGGCAGCCGGCCCTAAAATTATGGCAAAACTTTTGAGGACAAAAGAGTTTGATTGCCAAATAGATATGTATACTGATGAAAATATGATTTCGTATTCGGCATGCGGTTTGCCTTATTATATTGAAGGGTTGATTGAAGATGTAAATCGTTTAATAGTCAGACGTCCCGAGCAGTTTGAAGAATTGGGTGCACATGTCCATTTGAACAAAAGATGTATAAAAATTATGCCTGATGAGCATAAGGTGTTTGTGCAAGATGTGAACAGTGATACGGTGGAAGAAGTTGAATATGACAAACTGGCTATTACTACGGGTGCTCGTCCTATTTTACCGTCCATAAAAAATATTCATCTTAAAAATATATTTACCGTCAGGAAAGTTCAAGACGGTATTAATATAAGAAACAAAATTCGGGAGTCCGATACTAAAAAAGCCGTTATTGTCGGGGGCGGATATATCGGTATAGAAATGTTAGAGGCTTTGTACGCTAATGGTATCGAAACGATACTAATAGAGATGAATGAACATATTTTGTCTATTTTTGACCCTGAGATGAGCGATTTGATTAAAGAAGAAATTGTTCAATCAAGTAACGGAAAGGTTCAAATTATTACATCTGATGCGGTTGTTGCTTTTGAAGGTGATGACAAGGTAGAAAAAATAATTACGGCAAATGGCAGAGTAATTGATACAGATTTAGTTATAGTTTCGGTCGGGGTTATTCCAAATACCGAAATAGCCCGTGATGCAGGGATAGAACTTGGGGTTAGTAATGCCATACGAGTGAATAATCGTATGCAGACCAATATTAAGGATATTTATGCGGCAGGTGACTGTATTGAAAATTTTCATCTTGTGTCCAAAAATTATGCTTGGATTCCGTTGGGGTCTTCCGCTAACAAAGAAGGTCGCTGTGCCGCAATAAATATTTCGGGACGTTATGATGCTTTTCCGGGAGTTTTAGGCTCTGCTGTTACAAGGTATAACGGTTTGTCAATTTCTTTAACGGGATTGAATGAAACAGAGGCAAAAAAGTATGGGTTTGATGTTATTTCTTCGATTATGACTAAAAAAGACAAAGCCGGATACATGCCACAGGCTGAAAACATTACCATAAAGCTGGTGGTGGATAAACGTTCAAAAAAAATTCTCGGTGCTCAAGCGATTGGCAGCGGTGATGCGGACAAACGTATTAATACGGTGGCATCTGCAATACAGGCTGATCAAACCGTTGATGAGTTTTTACACCTTGATATGACCTACGCACCGCCTTTTTCTACGGCTGTCGACCCGCTTTTGTCCGCTGCATTGGTTATTAATAACAAGATATTTTCGTAGACGACAAGCTGTTGGTCAGAATTTTCAATTTGTTTTAATAATTTTTGTATTTATTGGCAATATATGCTATGGTTTTTGGGAAAAACTGCTGAAGAATTATTGTTCTGTCTTTTATACCGTCAAATGATTGCGGAATATTGATAAGCTGGTTTGTTTCCGCACAGGTTTCGTTGAGTCCGCGCAAGCCGTACTTATTGTCGTTTAGAAAATAATCGATAGAATCTATATTTTCTTTGGGGAAAGAGTTTATGAAGTTTGTTCTTTCTTCGTTATAAATCCTTTGTAGTTCTGTATCTTCATTCAATTTGAGATGAACAAATTTTTCGTGTCCTATTTCATGCTCAATGGTGGCAAGAAAGCCGTTTTCGCTTATTTTATCGCCCACAACAATACAGTTTATACCTGCAAAGGCGCCTAAGGGCTCTGTTTTATGTCTAATAATATATTCTGTGTTTTTATTGAGTGCAAACCATTCATCACCTGAGAGTTGTTTTAACAGTGGTAATAGCTTTCTGTCGACTATATTACCGTATCCTGCGTTTTTTAATGCTTCTGTTATTGTGCTTTCATCAGTTCCGTTAAAGTTTTCATATATTTTTTTATAATCATCATCTGAAAAATCAACAAGTTTATATTCCACAACTTCGTCTGTTTTTTCTTTGTTAGGATCGAGTTTTGTAGTGATGATTTTGTTATCTTTTATTTCTATGTCGTAATGTTCATTATTTTTTGAAGTTTGGTAGTGGTTTTCGGACAGTACTTTAAACTTCTTTTCGGTTTTAAAAATTACGTTACCGTTCTTATCGGTTATGTTGTAGTGCAAAAATCTGTTGCCTTCTTTGTCATCGGCGTAGGCATAGTGAGTTTTAGAACCGTCAAGTGCGGTTAAGGTTTTTTCTACGTGCTTGCCTCCGTTTTGGTCATATTCTGCAAGACCGATTAAATCTTTTGAGCCGTCGGGGTATGTTTGCCAGATTTCATATTCGCCTTTAACCGGTGATTCTTTTAACGTTTCTGTAGATACTTCTTTTCCGTTTTGTTTATTAATAACAATTTCTCTAAAATCGGGAACATCTTGAGATTTTCCTACAGTCTTAAAAAGAGGGTCCGGTTTTGTAGTGGAACGGCTTGTTATTTTTGTGCCGAGTTCGGGGTTTATTACGGTATTGTTAACAGCTATGCTGACCAGATTCCCTGTAGTGCTGTCAAATCTAAATACGTGACCGATATCGTCCATCATTGTTATAATGGTATCTTTGTCTAAATTTGGGAAGAGAAAGCTTTTGGAGTTATATTCTTGTTTTAAGTATTCAAGATTTTTTAATATGTTTTGAAGTGCTTCTTTAGGTGATTCTTTGACAATTTCTTTCAGCTTTGAGTTTAATGTTACATTGGATTGAATCAGTGAAACAAATACTTCTGTTTTTTCGGTATTTTCAAATAAAAAGTCTGAAATGTCTGTTAAATCGTGCTCTGATACATTGCTCATTAAAGAAGACACTGTACCGGTGATTTGAGAATTTACGCAGTTATTAAGTACATTTGCAATGCTTGTAAGATTCGGTTTTGTATATTGATTTATAAGCTGCTGCGGTATTTGGTTATTATCATCATTTAAGCCCTTTAAAACTTCGTTAAGAGTGGCTTCATCTTGATTGTAAGTATTGTCCAGTAATTTGTAGTTTTCCAGATGATATTCTTTTAGTTTACCACCGCATTCTTTTGCTAGTTGCTCAATATGGTAGCAGGTTTCCCAGTTGCCGAGTCTGTCTCCTCTTTTGTCTCCATGGCAGTATTTTGCTTTATATGTATCATAAAAGCCTGCTAATAATTCAGGGTTTTCGAGCAGATTTTCTTTTATTTTTTCATCATCAAAACAGTTTTCAACAATGTCTTCTGCTATATCTTTATCATTGAGAGCTACTGCAAGGTTTTTAATTTGTTCTTGTTTTTTTTGTTTTGGTGAAAGCGAGTTGGTGGATATGGTTTGTTTAGGCTTTACCATGCTTCTGCCCAAATATTCATTAGGATCATAGTGCATTTGTGTTTCATGTGTTTGCGATTCTTGTACTTTTGGTTGTTCCGATTGTGTTGGTTTATCCGATTTTACTTTTGATATATGAATATTAATATTGGGGTTTATGCGGTTATCCATTTTGTTATCCCTTCACACAAAAAATTAGATTTCATTCCATGTTTATATACGGAATATTTTTAAGGATTCTTTAGTGTTTTTAAGTTAGAGTTTACAATGATTTACAATAAAAAATCGGCTGTTTGTAAGCCGATTTTTTATTTTCCCCAAAAATTTCTCTATAAGTCTAGTATTGCCTAATTTATTGCTTTTTCTCTATTAGTTAAGTCCGTATTAGTTTTTATCCATTCTCTCTTAGTCTGTTTTGCGCTGATTTTTTAGTTTGCGTTTGTGGTTTTCTCTTAATATCCCCGAATCAATAGCCTTTATTAGTCAAGTAAAGCTTCTAAAATATTAGCATTTTTTGCTGCCAATGAGTTTTCTCTGACTTTTTGTTTGTGAATATAAGTTCTCAATGCTTCTCTGATAAGTTCGCTTCTTGTACGGTTTTCTGTTTCTGCTACTCCGTCAATTTTGTTTAAAAATTCTTCGGGCATTGAAATAAGAACTCTTGCCATGTGTGTTTCCTCCGATATAATGTTGTAATCTCTTTTGTGGTTTGTGTTTGAGGCGTTTGCCTTACTCTTATATAAAGTATTTTTTGTATAATTTATTGCTAAAATTTATCTAAAAAATATATACTAATTTTTGTTTTTTAATCAGCGCAAGGGTTTTGGTGCTTTACAAAAGTTAATAATTCCGATTGAGTTCTGTATTTTGTGTGTTGACTATGTTTAATGTTTTGACTACGATTCATTTGTAATTTGTACAAAAATAAGGAGTTTTGAATTATGGCTAGAAGACCCGTTATTGCAGGTAACTGGAAAATGCATAACTTGCAATCCGAATCAGTAGAATTAATTAACGGTTTGATGAAAGAATTAAAAGAGCTTAACAAGGAAACAATGCCTGAAGTTGTTGTTGCACCTGTATTTACTTCTTTGTATGCAGTTAACAAAGCTATGACAGATTGCGGTTGCGGAAAAGTAAGACTTGCTTGTCAAAATTGTCATTTTGAAGAAAAAGGCGCTTTTACAGGTGAAGTTTCCGTTCAAATGGCAAAAGATGCAGGATGCGAATATATTATCATCGGTCACTCCGAAAGAAGACAATACTTTGGCGAAACTGATGAAATGGTTAACAAAAAAGCAAAAGCTATTCTTGCTCAAGGTTTAGTACCTATCATTTGCTGCGGTGAATCTCTTGAACAAAGAGAATCAGGTGTAACGGATTCTCATATTGCTTCTCAAATTAAAGCAGCTTTAGAAGGTTTGAGCGCCGAAGAAGTTGCTAAGTCAATTATCGCTTACGAACCTATTTGGGCTATCGGTACAGGTAAAACTTGTGACAGCGATGAAGCTAACAGAGTAATTGCAATGATTAGAAACGTTGTTAAAGAAGTTTCAGGTTCAGCATCTGCTGATTCAATCAGAATTCTTTACGGCGGAAGTGTTAAACCTGCTACTATTGAAGAACAAATGTCAAAATCTGACATTGATGGTGCGTTAGTTGGTGGTGCAAGTCTTAAGGCTGACAGCTTTGCTCAAATTGTTACAGGTGCAATGAAGGTATCTGTCTAGTAAAGTTAATAGCATTACTTTATAACAATGTTTATAAATATTAAAAACCGCTCCCATTTTATTTTTGGGGGCGGTTTTTAGTTGTTTTTTATTATTAATTAATGTCTTGCCAGTTCTTTGGCTTCTATAACATCAAGCAGTGCTTCTCTGATTTTTGTTGCATAAGGTTCTTCCGGGCTGATAATCACCGTTTTTACTCCGCCTTGAGACTCACTTTTTATTGATCCTTTTAGCATTTTAAAAACTTCTTTAAAATGAGTTTTCATATTTGCAGAGTCTGAAAATATTTTTACAATTTCGCCTGCTAATTCTCTTGAGTTAGGAATAGATTTATGAGCAATGTCTACTTCTAATTTTCCGGGATGGGTTTCTGAAAAACGAATGTTTAATCTCATTCCCGCACTTGATGCTTGAGCGTTAACTTGTCCTCTTAATGCGTTATATTGGCTTTTGTTTTGTTTAAATTGTTGGATAATTTTGAACGCATTTTTTTTAGATATTACGTAATCTTCTGTTATTAAACTATATCTTGGTGAATTTAATATCATAACGTTTTTAGCGTTTTCGTATAAATTGCTTTTTGGAATACGCATAATTATTCTCCTTGAAACTTACTTTCTAACTTTTGCATGAAAACAACTCAAAGAAAATAATTTACTTTTATTTTATATCTTATTTACAAAACTTAATTAGTTGTAGTTTGAAAATTTATACCTATGAGTTTTAAAGGTTCGTTGTTGTTTTGCTCCAGCCAGCTTTGTGTTCTGTTTTGTGAACGTGATTCGTTAATTTCTTTTATTAAGACGGCAAAATTTATATCTATAAAATTGATGTTTTTGACGGCTTCAACATAAAACTGTTCTGCACCGCAATTGGGGCAGTATTTAGTTTCGGGTATAATTTGTCCGAATTTGACTGTTGTTTTTCTTTTTATATTGCAGCAACTGCATCTTGTAAGATACCAGTGATTTTCTACGTATTTCCCGCAGTCGGGACAATAACAGGCATCTTTGTCAGGGGTGACTTTGGGGTGGGTGCATTCTTTTTTGCGTTTAAAAAATGTAAACATGTTTTTTTCTCGAAAATCTGTGACAAATCAGTTTTAATAATTTTTATTTTAAAGTCAATATTAAGAGTAAAATGGTTTAAACGAATTTCGTTTGTAGAGGCTTGCCGAGTAAGAAAGTCGTGAGTGTAATCTTAAAACTTAATGTCATTTCGAACTTGTTTGACAAAGGGAACGTCAGAACCGAAGGTGATGACTGTGACCCTGTCCTTACAAGGCGCAGCCGCAGTGCGGCATCTGTAGATTGTGCAGACTCTGTGGAAAACCGGACATTTTACACAAAATCAAAGATTTTGGAAAAAGTAGTCAAACAAATTCAGGGTGACAATTAGTTGGAAGTTTATTGTGTGTTAAGGCTTTTAAAAATTGCATGTTGACTTTTTCAAATGAGCATATAAGATTGTATAATGACAGGGCGCATTGTGTCCTTCATGCCAACTATTGAAATACAATAGCAAGTAGTAGATAAACTAGAGAAAAAGGAGATTACTCTAATGGCACGCGAAAAGTATGAACGTACGAAACCGCACGTTAACATTGGTACAGTAGGCCACGTTGACCACGGTAAAACTACATTAACAGCAGCTATCACTTCTGTATTAGCAGCAGCTGGTCAAGCTCAAGCTAAAAAATTCGACGAAATCGATGCTGCTCCTGAAGAAAAAGCAAGAGGTATTACTATCTCTACTGCTCACGTAGAATATGAAACAGCTGACAGACACTATGCACACGTTGACTGCCCCGGCCACGCTGACTATGTTAAAAACATGATTACAGGTGCAGCTCAAATGGACGGCGGTATCCTCGTTATCGCTGCTACAGACGGTCCTATGCCTCAAACAAGAGAACACATCTTGTTGGCAAGACAAGTTGGTGTACCTAAATTGGTTGTATTCCTTAACAAATGCGATATGGTTGATGATGAAGAACTTCTCGACCTCGTTGAAATGGAAACAAGAGAATTGTTATCTTCTTATGAATTTGACGGTGACAATATTCCTATTATCAAAGGTTCTGCTTTAAAAGCTTTAGAAGCTGTTCAAGCTAATCCAAGCATTAAACGTGGCGAAGACAAATGGGTTGACAAAATTTGGGAACTTATGGATGCAGTTGACTCTTATGTTCCTACACCTGAACGTGATTTGGACAAACCATTCTTGATGCCGGTTGAAGACGTATTCTCTATCACAGGTCGTGGTACAGTTGCTACTGGCCGTGTTGAAAGAGGTAAAGTTAAAGTTGGTCAAGAAGTTGAAATCGTTGGTTTCGGCGAAACTAAGAAAACAACCGTAACTGGTGTTGAAATGTTCAGAAAATTGTTAGACGAAGGTCTTGCAGGTGATAACATCGGTGCATTACTTCGTGGTATTGACAAAACTGAAATTCAACGTGGTCAAGTATTGGCTGCTCCCGGTTCAATCACACCTCACACTAAATTTACAGCTAACGTTTACGTTTTAACTAAAGATGAAGGCGGACGTCACACTCCATTCTTCCCCGGATACAGACCTCAGTTCTACATCAGAACTACTGACGTAACCGGTTCTATCAAATTTGAAGGCGAAATGGTAATGCCTGGTGACAACGTTGTTATGGACGTTGAATTGATTGCTCCTGTAGCTATCGAACAAGGTATGAGATTCGCTATCAGAGAAGGCGGACGTACAGTTGGTGCCGGTGTTGTAGACAAAATTATTGAGTAGCGGATTTTGTACGGCTGTGGTGTCGAGCCGAAGGCGAGCAAACAGCCATGTGAGCAAGGTCAATGAAGTGAAAAATTTTTAGAATAAAAATTTGAAACGGAATGCTAAACCTTGTGAACGTCAATAATCCAAGATATGATTTTAAATACAACATATCTGAATTTGAAATTGCCTCGAGAAATCGAGGCAATTTTTTGCGTATTTTCGGACGGGTGTTGTGTGGGTCCGGTAGGACAAATCCATCCCGAGCAATGAGCAAGAAAAATACAAAACAAAATTAAAATAAAAAACATAAAAATAACGCAATTTTTTTTATCAAAAATACTTTATATTTACGTAGGTTATAGTATAAAGGTGTAAATTTATGAGCGAATATCCTTTAACACTTTCGGCAACTCCCTCATATAATGGTATTAACGCAGGTGATGGCAATATTAGAGTTCCTCAAGGTACAACTACTGAGGAATTTAAAGAATACTTAAAAGAATATGAGCCGGATACGTTTCAGGCTTTAGAAAAAATTGACGCTAAGTATCCTCCAAGAGAGTTGACACCCGAAGAACGGGAAAAGATTAAGAACACAAAACTTTGTTTAGGCAATCCTGCAAAGGTTATACAAAAGGTAAAACCTTCTACTATTAAAAATTGGTGGTCAAAAATTGAAGGTTGCTTTTCCAAAATGTTAGGTAAAAATCATTTAGATGCAAATGATTACTGTGAAATTATTGATAGAGGTTCACAGATTTGGGATTTGTCACAGGCTACACCCCAAAGTTATACACCGATTAAATTACCAAATCTGAATTCATAGACTTTTAATCTATATCAATTGGTGAACGGTTAATTGCATCAATTGCGGCACGAGCTGTTTGTATGAGTTCGTCCGATACATTAGGTACGATTGTTAACTGTCTTAATACGTCAATTGTGCGTTTAAAACATCTTACAACATCACCTTCGCCTGTCGGAATTTGTTCGATTAAATCGTCCCATTCACCGCCATTTACCCAGTATTCGATGAGTGGTGAATAATAAGAGTTTATGTACATTGGTGTTTCGATATCAAAGTCACGTTGGACTATGGTAACTCGGCGTCTTATGTCTTTAATTTTATTGAGTGCTTTTCTTGTTCCCTTGCTGATTGGTAGTTCGGGGTATACATCTGCTCGCAGGTCTTCTGTAGTTATTGCGCAAATTACCGATGCCAGTTCATCGGGTTTTAGTGTGTCTAATATGCCACTAAATATAATTTCAGATAGGAACAATTCGTTTTCGGCTCTTATTGCGGCGGTTGTCATTCCTTTTTCATTTGGATAATCGTTTTCTATATAGCCCATTTTTTTGAGCACACCCGTATGGTTTAAGAAGATTCTCCAATAAACATCTTTTTCATATTCGATAGTTTTTGCAAGTTTTGCGGCACGTTTTTGGAATCTGTCCAAAAGTTCGGTTTCTTTTACATGTTTGCGATACAACTTGCAGTTTTCGCAGTGGTATGAATGTACTTTGTGGAGAAGTTCTTTTGTTTTAATCTCAAAATTTCTTACGTATTCGATATTTTCATCGTTCTTTTTATTCATTTGTTTTTTTAGAACTTTAACTGTTTTGCGTTGTTCAACATAGATGTTTTTAAGTTTGTTGTATTCAAACATGTCCTGTGTTGAATGATTATGCGGACATTTAAACTCTTTTATACCTTTAATCACTTCATCAAGCTCTGCCTGTTGATTCATAAGAGGAGTAAGGCGTGTTGTGGAAGTGTAATAGCCGAAACTTTTTAGGATAAGCTCTTGGGCTTCCTCTAACGAAAAACGTTGCAGAAGGTTTAAAACCATTGAATATGTCGGGGAAAAACGACTTTCCAATGGGTTTGCATCGCTTGTTACAAGGTCGGCAACTTCTTCGGGTGATTGAAATGCCGTACCGACAACCGTTACGTAACCTATTTCGTCCATGCCCCTTCGTCCCGCACGTCCTGACATTTGCAAAAATTCGCTTGGGGTTAACATTCTGTGACCTGAGTCCGTCCTTTTGGAAACTGCTGAAATAACAGTTGATCTTGCAGGCATGTTTATACCTGCGGCAAGGGTTTCTGTTGCAAAAACTACTTTTATCAATCCTTTTTGAAACAGTTTTTCTACAAGGACTTTCCATCCCGGAAGCAGTCCGGCATGGTGTGAAGCAACACCGCACAAGACGTATTCAAGGTGTTTGTTGTTGTATAAGTACGGGTTTTCAGCGATATATTCGTCAACAATTTTTTTTATTTCTTTTTGTTCTTCAGGTGTGGTTAAACATAGCCCTGCGCATTTTTCCATTTGTTCATCGCATTTTTTACGAGAGAATGTAAAGTATATTGCCGGGAGCATATTCTTTTTATGCAGAATTTCCACAACATCTTTTGCTACCTGTCTTTGCGGCATTTTGCCTTTGCGTCCGAAATGTTTGGCTTTTGATTCCGGTTTGATTTTTTTGTTAAGTTTGCCTTGCGGGTTTAAAAGCGGGAGCACGTCATTAGGTTTTGACGAGTCGTAATAATAATATTTTAACGGTACGGGGCGAAAATCCGTATAAACTAGCTCTGTTTTTGAGTGAACCGTGTTAATCCAATCCGTTAACTGTTGTGAGTTTGCTACTGTTGCAGAAAGTGCAATGATTTGGACATTTGTGGGGCAGTAGATTATACTTTCTTCCCAAACAGTCCCTCTTTGTTCGTCATTCATGTAGTGCACTTCGTCTAAAACTACGTAGCGAACATCTTTTAGGTTGTCGGAAACAGAGCCGAGATTTGTGCCGTAAAGCATGTTTCTGAAAACTTCTGTTGTCATAACGACAATTTGTGCGTTGCGGTTTATGGAAGTATCCCCTGTGAGCAAGCCTACTTTGTCTGTGCCGTATTTTTCGGAAAAGTCTGTAAATTTTTGGTTGGAAAGTGCTTTTAATGGTGTTGTATAAAATATTCTTGTATTTTCTTTTAGTGCTTTATGAATAGCCATTTGAGCAATACAGGTTTTACCTGCTCCCGTAGGTGCGCATACAACAACGCTTTTGCCTTCGTTAATGTAGTATAAGGCTTCTTCTTGAAAGTCATCAAGTTTGAAATTGAAACTATAGTCGCATTGTTGTTCTTCGCTCATATTTTGACCTTTATTGGATTTTGTATAATGACATGCTCGTTTATGAAACAGGTTGTCCTATATACATAATACCCGTTTTGAGAAATTTTAAACTCCTGTACAATGAGGATATATAATTCTCTTGATTTTCCAAAACACATGTTTTCAATGGGCAAAAAAAAGATGAGTTTTACGGACTCATCGAGGGGAATTAAGCAATAAGATATTTACACAGGGAATGTATAATTTAATTACGCAAAGATATTTACAAGTGTTTCTTCTTGTTGTTCTTTGCCTTTATTAGTATTCATAGAAGAGAAAGAAAAAGGGTTTGAACCTCTTTTATCTTTATCAAGGTTTTTGGAGTTTGTTAATTCAACTGTTTCAGGAAGGTTAAAGATGTTTTTGATTTCAACTTTTTCGCCTTCTGCGATTGGAGCCATAACTTTTCCTTCAACATTTTTACGAATTTTTGTAGAGTCAATAGCTGCCATTGTATTGAGATATTGAACGTTTGCAATAAAATTTTGGTTTAAGTTGATATCCAGACCTGCATTTCTTACTGCTACAAATTTTGTTGTATCAAGATTTGTTCTTTGGCTGTATAAATCTATGCCAACTTCAGGTCTTCTGAATTTTGAAAGGTCAAAAGTTGTATTGATATCAGTTGTTTTTGATTCCGCATTTGTGAAAATTTGTTTTGTTATTTCGCCAACTGCTGATGTATCAATGTAATTTCTGTTTGTGTTTAATGTAATGCCAAAACTCATTTTGAATCATACCCCTTATTGCTTGTACTTTTTATATCGGCAATTTTAGGTAGAAACTTTATGGTTTTTAGGTTATAATTTACATAAGTTTACAAAACTGTTATAATTTGATAACAAGAATATTTTGCAAGCTTGTTTTGGTGTTTGTGAATTATTTGGACTCTAAAACAAGTTCAGGGAAATGATTATAATGAGGAAAATTTATGAATAAAAGTCAATCTATGGGTATATGGATAGTAGTTGTGTTATTGATTTTGTGTCTTGCGTCCATGCTTTTTCCGGGACAAACTACCGACACAAAAGATATTTCGTATTCACAATTTTTGAGTAAGGTTAAAAGCGGACAGATTGAATCCGTACAAATAGATAAAGAAACACTTATTGCAAAGCCAAAAGCAGGACATACGGAAACCGTTACCACCGTTGTTAATCCAAAACATCCCGTGAGTGTTCAATACAGAGTTATGCTTCCGATGAATGATATAACCTTATACCAAAAATTGGAAGCACAAAATGTGGATGTTAACATTAAAAAACCCAGTGATTCTTCTCAATTTATGGGATTTTTATCTATAATTCTTCCGTTTGTATTGATTATAGGTTTTGTTATATTAATGGCTAAAACACTTCAATCAGGCGGTTCACAGGCAATGTCTTTCGGTAAAAGCAAGGCAAAGTTGCTTTTAGACAGCAAAGTTAAAGTAACGTTTAAAGATGTTGCAGGTATTGATGAAGAAAAACAAGAGCTTGAAGAAATCGTAGATTTCCTCAAAAACGGTGAAAAATATATTAAGCTTGGTGCTAAAATTCCAAAAGGCGTTTTGCTTGTGGGTGTACCGGGGACGGGTAAAACATTGATGGCTAAAGCTGTTGCAGGTGAAGCCGGTGTACCCTTCTTCTCAATCAGCGGTTCCGATTTTGTGGAAATGTTTGTCGGTGTTGGTGCATCACGTGTAAGAGATTTGTTTGAACAGGCTAAAAAACATCAGCCATGTATTATATTTATTGATGAAATTGATGCTGTAGGACGTCAAAGAGGTGCCGGCATGGGCGGCGGACATGACGAAAGAGAACAAACTCTTAACCAGTTGCTTGTTGAAATGGATGGTTTTGACGAAAATACAAATATTATTGTTATTGCTGCAACAAACAGACCTGATATTCTTGACAATGCTTTATTAAGACCGGGACGTTTTGACAGGCAGATTGTTGTTCACAGACCTGATATTTTGGGCAGAGAACAGATTCTTAATGTCCATGCAAAAAATAAACCGCTTGCCGAAGATGTGGATTTAAAGGTTCTTGCTAAAAGAACTCCGGGGTTTACGGGTGCAGATTTGCAAAATCTTTTAAATGAAGCTGCGTTGCTTGCTGCAAGAAAAAATGAAGATAAAATCAATATGCTTAATCTTGAGGAGGCTATTGACAAGGTTATTGCAGGACCTGAAAAGAAAAGCAGAATTATTTCGGATGAAGAAAAAGAAAATACCGCATACCATGAAGTCGGTCACGCATTGCTTGCAAAATTGTTAAAAGATACAGACCCGTTGCACAAAGTGTCTATTATCCCTCGTGGTATGGCTCTTGGGGTTACAATGACTTTGCCTGAAAAAGACCACTTAACGCTTAAGAAAACACAACTTTTAGACAGAATTACGATGTTGTTGGGCGGACGTGTTGCGGAGGAAATTGTTTACGGTCCCGATTCGATTACGACAGGTGCTCAAAACGACCTTGAAAAAGTTACAGCTACGGCAAGAAACATGGTTACAACGTACGGTATGTCTTTTAAAATGGGCAACATGGCGTACGGAAAAAGTCAAGAACATGTGTTTATGGGCAGAGATTTCGGACATTCTCGTGATTATTCCGAAGAAATTGCTGCTGACATAGACAGAGAGGTTAAACGCATTGTTGATGAAAGATACAACCTTGCAAAAGAACTTTTACTAGGCAACAGAGATATGCTTGAGGTGATTGCAAAAGAACTCTTGGAAAAAGAAACACTTGATGAAGAGGAATTTGTTGCAATTATGAAACGAGTTGAAGAAGCAAGACAACCTCATGATGTGTAAGTTTAAATAAAGATTAAAAAAGGTGCAGTATTTTACTGCGCCTTTTTTTGTTTTCTATATAATATTATTATGGAAAATAAGAATTTTAATAAAAAGGTTTATATAGAAACTATGGGTTGTCAGATGAACAAGTCTGACACTGAACGTATTTTGGGGATGTTGTCCCATTTTGGATATGAGCAAACTGAAGATTCAAAAGAGGCAAATCTTTTGATTGTAAATACCTGTTCCATTCGTCAATTATCTGCGGACAAAGCATACAGTCTTGTCGGGGTTTGGGGCAAATGGAAAAATGATGAGCGTCAAAAAGAATTGCAGGGCAAACCTTTTAGAGAAATTAAAATTGCTTTTTGCGGTTGTGTTGCTCAACAGGATAAAGAAAAATTATTAAAACGTTTTCCGTATGTGGATTTGGTTTTTGGCACAAACAATGTGTATGAGCTTCCTTATTTATTGCGCAGAGTAGACGAAGGCGAGCGGGTTTGTGCAACAAACGAAACCCCTAAAAAATTTACTGACGGGGAAGAAGAAGCAAAATATGAAATTAAACGTGCTAAAAGTTTGAATGCGTGGATTCCTATTATGGAAGGTTGCAACAATTTTTGCACTTATTGTATAGTCCCTTTTACAAGAGGCAGAGAACGCAGCCGAAAAATGTCCGAGATTGTTGCTGAGTCTAAAAAAGCTATACAAGAAGGCTTTAAGGAAATTACACTTCTTGGGCAAAATGTTGACAGTTATGGTAAAAACCTTGAGGTTGAAGACGGGGTTGAACCTACTTTGGCAAATCTTTTGAGAAAGTTAAACAGTATTGAAGGTAAGTTTAGAATCCGTTTTGTCACTTCTTATCCTACGGATATTTCCGATGATTTAATAAAGGCTGTAAAAGAGTGTGATAAAGTTTGTGAGTTTTTCCATATTCCCATGCAGTCGGGCAATTCAAAGGTTCTTAAAGAAATGAACAGACGTTACAACCGTGAAGAATACGGTGTTATTGTAAAAAAAATCAGAGAAACTTTTGACGATGTAGCTATAACTTCGGATTTTATTGCGGGTTTCCCGGGTGAAACGGAAGAAGAATTTCTTGATACGTTGTCCGCAATTGATGAATTTGAACTGGATTATTCAAATACAGCGGCTTATTCACCACGTGTAAAAACCAAAGCGGCTAAGTGGACGGAAAAATTTATTGATGAAGAAACAAAGTTTGGACGTCTTGCACGTTTGAATGAAAAAAACAGAGAAGCGTGTTTAAAATCAAATGAAAAATGCGTAGGTAAGGTTTTTGAGATTCTTGTGGAATCTTATGAAGAAAAAGGTGAAGAGATCATCCTTGCGGGGCGTGCACCTAACAATAAAATAGTCCATTTTAAAGGGGACAAAAATCTTGTTGGTGAGTTTGTGGACGTAAAAATTACAAGTGCAAGTACTTGGCATTTAAGAGGTGAATGTGTTTAAAAAACTGTTTGTTTTAGTGTTTGTTATGTTAGTTGTTTCTTTGCCGGTTTTTGCTGTTAAGCAAAAACATCAGGAGATATTAAAAGTTGTTGTTACGGATGTTGACAATGCAGTTAAGTTTAAAATTAAACCTGAACGTAGCGTTGCAACAGTTGCAATTTTGGCAAATTTGGATTGTAAAGAATATAATTTACAACGGACTTATCGTACAATTAACGGTATACGTTATATTATGCCTGTTGGGATATGGCAATTTATTAACCAAAAACCGATGTCTTATGCAATGAATTTGATTAGTCAATATAAAGGTGATATTTATTTCAAGCCTTTGGGCATTGGTATAAACGGCTACTATGTAGGTGAAATGTATCTTGGCAAGAACAGTTTAAACAAGCATCTTGTTGAAAAAGGTTATTGTAATTATATCAAATAATATAATATACTGACAATATGAAGAAGATTATAACAAGGAGAGTTTTATGACGACTATGCGTTTTGATGCGGGAGAAATTGTTACGGCGATGATTACGCCGATGGATGAAGACAGAAAAGTTGATTATAAGGCTCTGGAAAAGCTTGTTGAACATTTGATTGCAACAGGTACGGAAAGTATACTTATTGCCGGCACAACGGGTGAATCACCTACTTTGACCCATGAAGAAGAAGTGGAAATTTTTAAATTTGTAAAAAAAGTTGCCAATGGTAGAGTAAAATTGATTCTCGGGGCAGGGTCGAATTGTACCGAAACCGCTGTTATGGCAACAAAAAATGCTAAAGAATGCGGTGCGGATGCTATTTTGTCTGTTGTACCTTATTACAACAAGCCTTCTCAAAAAGGTTTGATTGAACATTTTTCTACTATTGCAAAGTCTACGGATTTACCGATTCTTTTATACAATATTCCCGGAAGAACAGGAATTACGATGAAGCCTGAAACTATTGCAACTCTTGCAAAAATGCACAAAAATATTTTTGCCGTAAAACAAAGTCTTGCGGATATGGATGTTATTACGGAAACAAGACGTCTTTGTCCTGATGATTTTATTATTTATTCGGGTGATGACAGTCTTACGCTTCCTATGATTTCAGTTGGAGCTTATGGGGTAATTTCGGTGGCTTCTCATATTATTGGTAAAGAAATGCACAAAATGCTCGATTTATACAAGTCTGGTAATGTAAAAGAAGCTACTGACATGCATTTAAAACTTTATCCTTTATTTAAAAAGATTTTTATGGCGCCAAACCCTGTTCCCGTTAAGGAATGTTTGTCTAAAATGGGTATTATTAAAAACTTTGTGCGCCGTCCGTTGGTTGAGCTTGATGAAACTGAGCGCAAAGAATTGTACGAAGTTTTGAAAGAGTACGTATAAGTTTTTTGGCAAAGAAGAGCCCAAAGCTTAGTCCAATGTTGTGTTTAGCTTTGGGCTCACAGCAGAATCCCTTGAGGGTGTGTATCGTGTTTCCTGCTGTTGAAATTATAAATGTTGGAAGGTTTTTTGATTGTGTGTGTGATATATGAAAAATTACGCTTCCGACATTCTGTGACAGCCTGCTCCTGTGTAAACAGAGATGAGCGCTATACCTGACAGAAGCATGTTTACACCAATTAATACACCGATTGTAAACAAGGCTGTTTGAGGCATTCCAAAGAAAATCAGGAAGGCTAATGCAAACTGTACAAAACCTGCCAATAGTCCGACCCACCAGTGTTTAAGTATACCTTTGCTTTCAAAAGCCATTACTGTTGAGTTAATAGCTTCCAAAACAAAGTAGATGCCTACACCCATTGTTAAGATGAGCATGCTGAACAGTGGTCTGACAGTTAAATACGCACCTGTACCAATCATAAGAATTGCTATGATTGCGCTAAGCCATGATTTTTCGATTTCGTCACGTCTGATAATTGAGCTTATCAGTTTGTAGATACCTGCGAGAATCAACGCTACGCTTATTGTAATACTCAAAGCTATTGTTGAAACTTGCGGAAGTACAAGAAGTAACATACCTACTATTGCGATAAATATACCTTCTACAAGAAAGGTGTTGCAAAATCTTTTAACCATATCTGCCATGTTTTTAACTCCTGTATTCGTCTGTGTTCTTTTGGTGTCGGCTTGGTAAAGCAGACACTACGGTTTGTCTGTTTTTTGTATTGGCTTGGTAAAGAGCCGACTTACAGTTTTATTGTAGATTTTTTAAATAGGGTTTTCATTATCTGAATTAGGCATGTTGTGTTTTAGTAGTTTTAGGTAAGTGTTTTAGCTTTAAGATAAGAATTTGTATAATTTTTTGTTAATAATCCGAAACACTTCCAAAAAAGTTTATCCACAAGTCGGATTTCCGTACGGGTGCCGAGTCACGAAGTGACCCAACCCGGTTAGCGAGAATAAAGAGCCGACTGTGCAAAGCACAAAAGGCTCGACTATTCGAGCGTGAAGGAAATTCGAAACACTTCCAAAAAAGTTTATCCACAAGGATAAAAAATTTGTGCTATAAGTAAAATTAATAAAACTAAATGCGAACTGTTTGCAAAAAGTTGTAAGCACAATTTGCATTAAACTGGGATAGTTGTGCCCGTTTCAACATTTGATATGTACTTCAAGAAAATTTAGGAGCGAGGATGAAATTTTATTGCTGCGGTCTTGTGTATTCTACGCAAGACCCTAAAACTTACTGGTGTATAGAAACCTATCACCTTAAAAAACCTGTGGATGACATTATTGGCGGGAAAAGGGTTTATAAACAAATTGTTTACACTCTTTGTTGCCAAAAACATGGGTGTTTAAAACTGGAAATTCATAGTTATACAAAAGAAAACGGAGTTTTAAAGCTTTTGTTTACTCAATCAATAAAGGGTAAAGGGGCTTTTAAATTTTTGGAGAGGACAAAAGACATGAGAGTGCGACAACCACAGTGCTGCCCTGTGAAAACTCATCAGTATTCCCAAAAAATACCGTGGGTTTACGGCAAAACAGTTAATGACACAACACAGGTTGCAAGATATTTTGATGAATCAGGCAACAGGAAAGTGTTTAAAGCTAATGTTAAAAAATTGGCGGATGAAATGTTCAAGTCAGAGATTATTAATACGGAGGTGTAAAATGTTAGAAGATATTTTGAACAACAATTGTAAGATTAAAATCGCTGAAAAAGAGTACACAATAGAGTTTGACCATTGTGCTTATGCGGCTTTGGAAAAGCAAACAGGTAAAAGTATTTATGAGTATTATGACAAATTTCTTGCTTTGGACAACATTATGTATGCTGAGGTATTTGAGTTTTTACAAGCAGGATTACTCAAACATCATTCTTTAAAAGAAATTGAAACGGCGAAAAAATTTATACAAAAAAATCCAAGTGCGTGGAACGGTATAAAGGATTATGTTCGGTTTTCTTTTTTGATGCCTTTGTTACCGCCTGAATACATGAGAAATGTTAAAAAAAAAGTACCTGCGAAGAAATCCAAAACAGTGAAGAATTAAAATATGATTGGGTTAAAAATTACGTGATTGCAAGAACTTTTCTTGGATGGAGTGATGCGGAGTTTTGGGAATCTTCACCAAGAAAGCTTTTTGCATTTTTGTACGCTTCGTCTGATTTGATGTTTCAAACCTCAAAAAGTTCCGTAAGGCAAACTGCGCTGGTCGGGAAAGATGCGATAAATGCACTGTCGCAAATGGCAGCTTGTGTCAGATAGCAAGTGTGCGTGTGTTGCAATTTACTTTGATTATTATTGTCACCTTATCCTTACAAGGTAGTATTATATAGCGGCATAAAAAAATAAATGCTATAATCACAAAATGAAGAAAGTAATATATGCAATATTGATAATGATTTTGAGTGTGCCGTTGAGCGGATATACTGTGAAGGGCGGTGTGACCTACACAGTAGAAACGGCACGCAAAGAAGCATTTGCGGATGTGGAATACACGTTGCCAAAGTCAATCATCAATGCACACAAAACTGACCCTAATTACAAAGATAACATGAAGGCTAAAGCTAACGGTGTAAACAGGTTGAAAGATAGAAGACTTGTGTTTTTTGATGACGGAACTTATGGTGTTATATATTACGATAATCCCAATTATGCTTATTATTATGAAAACGGAAAACTTGAAGCAATAGATAAAAATGTAGGAACTTTTTTTCCTATAAAAACATATAGATTTATAAAAAATGGAGAACTGGAACAAATTATTTTGAATGTTGCACCAAAAGAATCGTATATGTTTGAATTAGACGGTCGATTACGAAGTCATTGGATAGGAAATAAATGCTATGATTTAAATGGTAAAGTAGTCGCCAGACGATATTAGTTAATAAAGATATAATCTAAAACAGTAAGTAGAGTGCGTTTTTACGCACCAAAATGGACCAACTTGCATAGTTAGTCTTTTTTCTTATGTTCATTTCTTTTCTTTTGGATGGCGTGGCAAAAGAAAAGAAACGAACCAAAGAAAAGAAAACTGACGCATATCAAAAAGCACAGTAAATATTTTCAAAACAAATTTTGCATCCATTCCATTACATTTCAGGCTGTCAAAATTTATTTTAAAAATAAACTGTGCTTAACCATAACTACAACGGCAAAGCCGTACTACGCCTACGGCGTGCAAGGAAACCTTTCGTTTTACCATTCAAGAATTAAGCTGTGTCGCAATTTACTTTGATTATTATTGTCACCCTGTCCTTACAAGGTGGTATAATATAGCGGCATAAAAAAA
>CAMEWS010000002.1 GCA_945946765.1 uncultured Clostridia bacterium | reverse complement strand
TTTCATCGTTAATTAATTTACATTTACCTGATTTATAATCAGCAACATTGCGATTATACATTTTAATACACATAGAATCCGTGTAAGCACCTTGTGAACAAGCCTGTTTTGCCGTTTTTTTCAAAAACTGTTGTTCAAAAACTTTTGCATCATAAACATAAGCAGAATTGTATCCACCACAATAATACAATTCTCCAGCCGAAACTATATTACTCAAAGTTATAAAACAAATTATAAACAACAAAATTTTTTTCATTCTATATTCCTTTTTCTATTACAAACTCAAATAATAATCTTTAAGCAATACGGCATCTTGCTCCATAATCGGGCTTTCGCACACAACAACACCTTTTACCCCAAACTTTTTAAATGCTTTTAAAAGGTCTGTATAATTCATATCACTTTCTTTTAGCATTAAGTGTTTTTTCTCGCCTTTCGGACCGTATTCAATCCCCGCAATGTGGGCATGAAAGTTTTCTAAAGCATAAGCACCTATTTCGTTACCGATAGTTTCAAAAATTTTGCAAAACTCGTCATACGTGTTGTATAAACCGTTTGTACGGGCATGAAGATGTGAAAAATCCACACAAGGGAGTACCTGTTTAAAATCTTTAGACAGTTTTACAATTTCTTCCAAATCCCCCCACTGTGTAGCTTTCCCCGTTGTTTCAGGACGAACCCAAATATCATTACCTTCTTCATCCAAAGTTTTGCAGATTTCCTCCATAGATTTTTCTACTTTTTTGTAAACATCTTCGGGTTTCATCCCCATGTAAAAAGCGGCATGATAAGTAACAGAATAAGCCCCCAGTTCTTTTCCCATTCTTGCGGTATCAAGCACCCGTGTTATGCTTGCCGCAATCTTATCATCTTCTTTGGAATTAAGATTAATGTAATAAGGTCCATGTGCGGTTAAAACCATATTTTTTTCTTTGGAAATTTTTTTTACAAGCTCTCTGTTAGCAGGCGACATCCTTACGCCGTGTACAAACTCAAGCTCCATTCCGTCCAAATTCAAATTTTGCAATATATCAAAAGCTTTGTCATAACCTGCTGACCCGTTACAAATAGGCTGTCCCGCCGTTACAAATTTAAGTGAATCCATAATTATTTCCTATCTTCCAAAGGTTTCGCCAACCTGTGGTTTAAATTTTTGTATAAAACTTTTTGCATCACTAATCATATACGAACCGAATTGTAATGTCTTTATGTAAAGTATGCCGTTACCCGTGGCAACACCAACGGTATCTTTAACTGAGCAAATTGTTCCCGGAGGGTATTTAGGTCTTTTTTCATAATAATCGGCAGAATATATTTTTACAAAAACTCCACGAAAATTTGTCATTGCGCTGATAAAAGGATTTAATGCACGAATAAATCGTTCTATGTAAACTGCATCTTGCGACCAGTCTATATAATTTTTCATATTTGTAGCACTTATAGACGGGGCTTTTTTAAATTCACCTTCGGGTTGCGGAACAGAAATTATATCAGAGTTCAACTCATAATGTTGTAAAAATTCCGATAAAAACTCCGCACAAAGATAGTTCATCCTGTTAAATAACGTGCCCATTGTTTCGTTTTTTTCAATAGCAACCTTCTTTTGTGCAATGATATTACCCGTATCAAAATCTTCATCCATAAAATGCAGGGTGATTCCCGTAACTTTTTCATCATTAATAAGTACATTGCTGTATGGATTTCCGCCTCTGTAATCGGGCAAAAGTGAAGGGTGACAATTTACAAATCCGTCTTTTACGCTTTTTAAAAATTCCGGCGGAAATTTTTTATTATACGAACTTACCACCGCTATATCCGCATTAAGCTGCCTGACTTGATGCAAAAAATCAAATTCATCTAAGCTTTTTTCATAAGTAATCAAAGGTATTTTCAAGCTTCTTGCAAGATTACACATCAAACCAAAGGTTTGGTCGGTATAGTGAGGAGGGACAACTCCCACGATGTTAAATCCGTCAGCTACAAGCCTCGATAAACACACAAGTGCCATATCCGGCATGCCTACAAATAAAATTCTTTTTTGGTATTTATTTTCCAAGATTAACTCCTGTGTTACACAATAAGGCTATTATATATGCTTTTTAGCAATTTGGCTATACTTATTAACTGCGTATTAATCGGATGTTGCAAAAAAACGGTATTAAATTTATTATATAAAATATATTTGCCGATGTGGCGAAATGGTAGACGCACACGCTTCAGGTGCGTGCGAGGAAACTCATGGGGGTTCGAGTCCCTTCATCGGCAATTTTCAATTTATTCAAAGATTTTTGATTAGGACTCATCACCCCTGTTGTTTCTGTCGAAACAACAGCGGTTTATTCGTTTTACACTCCCATAAAAATTTTTGTAAATAAAACCGGAATTTACATATTAGCCGAACGGCTATTTTTTTTGAAAAAATATATTCAAATTTGAAAAAATATCGTATAATTGTGCCTACTTTGTATTGGAGGTAACACAGCTTGAAAACTTTGCACCAAAATGAGATGCAATCTTTATTGTTAAATGTATTGATGCACGATTGTGGAGAAATGATTACAATCAAAAGTTTGGATTTAAGGTACTTAGACTGCAACAATGCATTTATGAACCACATGGGAATAAAAAACAAAGAAGACATTATTGGTAAACCTATTGTTGAAGTTATCCCTATGTCAAATTATAAAATTATCAAGAAAAATATTGATAACATATTAAAAACAGGGAAATTACAATCATACTCTTTTGATATCGAAAGAAACAACTCCGTAAGACGTGTTCAACAAATATCCACACCCGTTATTCAAGAAAACCAAATCAAATATATCTTAACCATTTCCCGAGATGTCACACAAGACGAACTTTTAAAAGAAGAACTTGCTGCAAAAACTAAACAATTAAATATTTTAATGGAGCATTTGCCGTTACTTGTCTACATGAAAGACAAAAATAAAAACTATATTATCGGCTCAAAATATGCTAAAGAGTTTGTTGAAAACGGAATAGATTATTATGCCGACAATGTACATATAAATATGCCCGATTGTTTAGACATTACTCAAGAAGAAGATGACTTTGTATTAAACAACAAACAAAAACTCAGAAAAGAAAAAAGTTGTTTTGATTACGATGGTAATCAGCATTGGTACAGAGTGTTTAAAGCACCTATTTTAAAAGAAGATAACTCGATTGACGGCTTGGTAACAATTGCCAAAAATATTGATATTGATAAAGCTGTTGAAAATCAAAAAGATTTATTTATAGCCACACTTGTTCACGATTTAAAAAATCCTTTATTGGCGCAAATCTGTGGCATGGAATTGTTAGCCAAAGGAAATTTTAAACCACTAACTCCCGAACAAAAAGAAATGCTTGAAACCATAATAGAATCGGCAAAGTATACGAAAGAAATGTTGTACACGCTTATTAACACATACAAGTACGACAACGGAAATATTACACTTTCAAAAAACAAAACCGATTTGAACAAATTAATCCAAACCTGCATAAAAGAAAACTCGTCACTTGCAAAAGAAAACAGAGTAACAATTTCTTTTGACTCTCAATTATCCGAAAACAACAAACATATTATGATTGATGATAAACAACTCAGGCGGGTTATCACAAATCTTTTGAACAACGGAATTAATTATGCGTTTAAGGATTCCGAATTTTTGATTAAATGTTACGGTCAGGAAAGAAAAGTTATCATTAAACTTACAAATTCAGGGCCTCCGATTGATGAAGAAACCAAAGCGCATTTGTTTGAAAAATATATTTCCGGAAGCAACAAATATCAAAAAGTCGGTTTTGGCTTGGGAATGTATTTATCCAAAAAAGTTATTGATGCGCATGAAGGCAACATATATTATCAAGGCGAAGGTAATTCAAACACCTTTACAATTGAGCTTCCGCAACAAGCCAAAAACAGTGTAAATAAAATTAAATGGTGATATTTTTTTAAAACTTCAAACTAACCGGCAACCTGAACTTATTTGACAAATGGAACAACAGAACCGAAGGTGATAACTGTGAGTTCTGGGTAACAAAAAATTTCATGGTGACAGTTAGTTGAAAGTTATTTAAAATCAGATTTCATGCTATCCTATATTTATGATTGAACTTTTGATTTTGTACAGTTTAAACACACGAGAGCGTACAATTTATTCATTACGTTCGGATATTATCGAAAAATTCGGTTACTTTACAAAACCGAGTATCGGTACTATTCACCCTGCGTTAAAACGCTTGTTAAAAGCAGGTGTTGTAACCAATCGTACGGATTATTCCGAAGGCGGAAAAAAATTCACGTATTGGTCGCCCGCTTTGCACTGGCAAAAAAAATTCAATGACATGTTTTTTACTCCGCTTAGCGAAAACCCTACAAACTTTTTTACGGAAATTCAAACCAGAATAGCGGTAATGTCTTTGTTGGACAAGGATTTGCAACATACTTTTAAAGAAGATATTTTAATAAAACTGGAATCATTTTTACTTGATTTAAAAAACTCTTTAGAGGATGAATACACTACTTTTGACAAATATCAACTGGCACTGCTTAAAAAGAATATTTCAGATATAGAAAATTACAAAACTTTTGTAAATTCTTTGGAGGAAGACTAATGCCCGCAATTATTTCCGAAGTTTTGGAAGAATCTATAGCACAAGAACTCGACTTTCAAAAAGGTGACAAAATTATCTCAATTAACGGTGAAAAACCGCAAGATATGATTGATTACCGCTACATGATGTGCGAGGAAGAAATAGAAATCGAGATTGAAAAAACAAACGGCGAAATTGAAATTTATGAAATAGAAAAAGATTTTGACGAAGACTTGGGCATTGTGTTTGAATCCGCTGTATTTGACAGAATAAAGCCCTGTACAAACCATTGTATTTTCTGTTTTATCGACCAACAACCCGAAGGTTTGAGAAAATCACTCTACATAAAAGATGATGACTACAGGCTTTCTTATCTGCAAGGTACTTACGTTACCCTGACAAACCTGACATCAAAAGACCGTGAACGCATAGAGCGGTTGCATCTTGGACCTTTGTATGTTTCCGTACACACAACAAACCCAAAACTGCGCCAACAAATGCTCAACAATCCTAAAGCAGCAAATATTTTAGAAGACCTAAAATGGTTAAAAAAAGCGGATATCCCCATCCATGCGCAAATAGTTCTCTGCCCCGATTACAATGACGGAAAAGAGTTGGAAAACACTCTAAAAGACTTTGAAAATTTCAAATCAATTATCCAGTCCATAGCAATTGTGCCCGTAGGAATAACAAAGTTTCACAAAAATAATTTGAGTCTTTTAACAAAAGAAAATGCACTGAATGTTATTAAACAGGTTGAAAGCTTCAACAAAAGAGTTAAAAAACATTTGGCAATGGCAAGTGATGAGTTTTTCTTAAAAGCAGACTATCCTATCCCGCCAAAAGAATATTACGGCAATTTTGCACAAATAGAAGACGGTGTGGGCGCATTAAGATTACTTATGGACGATTTTGAAGAGACAAAAAAACTTCTTCCTGCAAAAATTAAAAAGCCTAAATCTATCACTTTTGCAACCACTCCGAGCGCACAAAAAGTAATTTCTGAAATTGTTGAAGATTTAAACAAAATTGAAAACCTAAAATGCAATGTTATAACCTTAAAAAACAACTTTTTTGGCGATAATGTAATTGTTGCGGGTTTGATTACGGGCAAAGACTTGATTGCGCAATTAAAAGACGAAAAGATTGAAAACCTCATTATCCCGTCTATTATGCTGCGCCCTTACACAAATGACTTTTTAGACAATATTACCGTTGAAGAAGTTGAAAAAGAGCTTAGTTGCAAAGTGTTCCCGATTAAAGATATTTATTCTTCAAGAGAGTTTGCGGAAATTATAAATTCGTAAAATACAAAAATATCTTTACGTAATTATCTGCACATAAATATTTCTTGAGCGGGGTTTATTGTCAAAATCTATAAGTACAATCTGCTGCCAAGTACCAAGCAGAAGCGCCCCGTCTATCAAAGGTACGGTTACAGAACTCCCCAACATTGCTGCACGAATATGTGCATAACCGTTGCCATCATGCCAAGTGTCATCATGATGATAATTTCTGTTTACGGGAGCAATCTCATCTAAAATGTCAGGTAAATCTTTTATAAGTCCGGGTTCGTACTCAATGGTGGTAATAGATGCCGTACTTCCGGGCAGAGCAACAACAACACATCCGTTTTTAATATTATGTTGATAAACTGCAGATTTAACCTTTTGCGTAATATCTATAATATCGGTAAATCCGTGAGTATTCATCGTAAAATGTTCTGTATAAACCGCCATTAGTCTTTCTCCCCGTTATTGATACTACAAGTATAAAACAAAAAGTTAACATTTGTAACCCAAATATAGAATTTAGTAAATTTTTCTTTTCAAAAATACTTTATTTATACAAGGTTAGTTTATTTAGGTCATTTTTATGGGAATTAGTTTACAAACAGTTTCCACCATTAAAGGTGTATTACAAAAAACAGCTCCTGCACTTGAAGGTAGAATTTTATATTCAACAAGTACAGCCGCATCACGACCAACAATGTTTGATGCATTCTGCAAAACAATGCAAAGTCATGCAGCGAAAGAAAGTGCAAAAAAACTGGTAGCTCAAGCAGAACTTGTTTTGCCACAATTTGAAAAAGCAGCACAAGATATGTTATCTCGCTCGGGTGCTAATGCCAAAGTGTCTTGTAGGGCCAAGAGTGTCACTTCAACCGCAAATAAAATACAAAAAAACTTCAGAAATTTTAAAAATTATAATGAAGCAAGAGAACAAATACAAGATGTTATATTAGGGGACGGAATAAAAAACATGGTCGGAGATTCATTGGGTATGAGATTTACACTAAATACTCCACACCCCGACAGAATATATGAGAATATTATCAAGCAAAGAAGCAAAAATTTCCAAATAAACTATTTTGAAGATTACTTTGGTACAGGTGTACAACCTTATGCTTCAAACACAATTAAAGATAAATTTGCAAAACTACAATATATTGCACCTGACGGTTCTAAAGCAAATACAATCGTAACAAGTACGGAGAAACCGTTTGGTTACACAAGAACTAATATCAACGGTACTTTTGCAGGTATAAATACGGAAATTCAAGTTGGCGGTAAATATACAAACCGCTGGGGCGATGCAGAACACGTATTATATGATATGCGACAAGGAAAAACTCTTGATTTTTCTCATTACACGAAGGCTCAAATAAAACTAGCACAACAAATACAAAAGGCGTACGAAAAAGTGCTTATAAATCCTGCTCTCAACGCAGAATATACAAATAACTATTTAAATAAAATTTGGGGCGTGCTTGTAGATGCCGAAAGACAATGTCTTTGCAAACCGGTATTTCCTCCGCTTCCTAAAGGGATTCCTGACATTTTGAGTGCAAAAAACATTTTAAAATTAGCATAAATGTTATAAATTTGTTACAATTATTCTTGCAAATGTAAAATTTTAATGTTCATATACATTATATTAGTAATTAATAAAATAGGAACTTAAAAATGACAAGAATAAAAAACAACATAGCGTTTAAAGCAACACCTGCAGAAATGCAAAAAATTAAAAATGCTTGCTTAAATTTATCAAAAACTATGGCAAAAAGCCAAACTGCCCAAGAATCTTTTGATGTTGCCGAAGTTGGTGGCAAAGCTTATATCTCTGCATCTACACATCACGGGCACACTTGCTTTGAAGTAGGTATGGACAACAACAAAGGCTCTAAAGCATATACAATTTTAACAAAAAACGCTAAAGCCTCAATTGACGACTTTTTAAATTCAAAAAAAACATTAAAACACTTCGCAAAGATTTATGACTCATTAAAAGAAGCCCTTATAAGAGCTTCCGAAAGAGAAGTGTAACCTTTTCTCATAAAGTTTTACTTACTTGCAACAACATCGGAATTTTGTTCTTGTGTCAATTGAGAACCCTTTTTACGGAATAATTTTCTACGATTTTCTTTCTTTTCCTGTATTGCAGGGGTACTCTCTTTTGACAATGTAGTTTGTGTCGGAGTGCTTGGGGTGAATGCGTTTGTTAAAAGCACATCCGTATATTTTGCGTTTAAATGCGCATAATCAAAAAGCACAATTCCCGCAGTTTTTAACTTCCTTGATTCATGTAATTGCCTTAAAAGATCATCGGGGTTGCCGTTCATAAACGCAACGAACAATCCCGGATAAATTTTAGTGTTTGGTTTTGAATTTAATCTTATATCATTTATCAAATATACGGCGGTATCTTTATCACAGGTTAAAATCAGCGGTGTAAAACCGTCAATATAATTATTGTCAGACCAAGTCTTCCAATCCTGCATTTTTACTTCCATACTTTGGATTCTGTCAGGGAAGATAACCGCTGTAAGCGGAATTTTATATTTTGAAGTGAGTTGTTTTGCTTTAAATACAAAACTTGTTATTTTATTTTGACGATATCCTGCCCAAGCATCCCATTGAGTTGTACCGTATTCCACGTCAACAGGGTCAACTTTCATTGCATTTTTAAACTCATTCCTTGCATATTCCGTATAACCCCAGTTTGAAAGCTCATATCCTGCAAATTTTGCACTGATACATTGCGGATATCTTATATAATCAAGATTTATTCCGTCAGGTTTGTAACGTGTGATAATTTCTTCAAGTAAAGTTAAAAGATAAGTTTGCACTTCGGGATTAGCAGGGTCAAGAAAATATCCGTTATGCTCTGATAACGAGGCTACGGGTGTTGGAGAATTATACTTCATTTTTGTAACATTTGCCCACGAAGGATACACCGAAATAACATTCATCGGATTATTCATAGGATTTTCGTTACCCGCATAAAAAGTTTCAAACCAAATATATATTTTTAGACCTCGTTTATGAGCCTCTGTAATCCATATTTCTAAAGGGTCAAAACCGATAAACTCAGGTCGTTGCGGCTGTACTCCGTATTTTGCAAAAGTTTCTGAAGGAAATATCGTTTTTCCTTGATAATATGTTTCCAAAAATACGGTTTCTATGCCATATTTTTTAATTTTATCAAGGGTTTTGCATATTGCTTCGGTATTCTTTTCGGTAGGTCTGAGCCACACTCCTTTAAATTCATTTTTGTAATAGGGCAATGCATATTGCATTGCTTTATTTGCGGAATTTATTGCCAACGATGAATACTTTTGCGTATCGTCAGGATGTCTGTTTGCACGTTTCAAATTATCCAATGCTTTTGTTATGTAGCCATGCGCAACAGAATCATCGTAATAAATATCATTATCTTTGTAATAATTCATCATGCCATAAATTTCTTTAATTTTTTCTTTTGTGGCAAAAATAAAACTGTCATTTGTCAAATATGCATTTAAAAGCATATTGCTAGAATCAATATAAATTTTTGAACCAACAATAATATTTTCGTTCATCCAAGTTTTTGCTTTACCATGACCGCTTATTACAAACCCGTCTTTGGGTATAATAGAATCCGCACCGCTGATTTGTACAACTGTATCATTTACAACGATTGCTTCTGCGCCAAATTCGTTTGTGCCGGTTCTCGTACCGTATTTTGGAGTATAAACAACCAACTGGTTTGCCCCGCGACCACCAGGGTAAAAACTGCCTGAAGATGTCACTCCCGATGAAGGATCAATAGTACTTATTACAAAAGAAGATTGTGACAAGATACCTTCGGGTATTGGAACATTTTGTATTGTATCTGTTTTGGCTTGTTTTTTGTCTTCACATTGCTGCATTTGTTGTGTATTTTTAGCTTTAAACGGCCATGCAAAAGCATTTTGTGCCGGCAAGACCAACGCAAAAACTACCAAAATTATGAATAACTCAGTACCAAATTTTTTCATGAATTTATTATAAAACATAATGATATATATATTATCGAACAAATTTAGAATAACTTTATTAATAAATAATTAAAATCAACTAAGAGGAGCATATTTTATATTAAAATAAAAATATAAAAAACGATTCAATCGAAAAAAATAAAGAAACGGATAAAAAATGGAATACAAAGATTATTATGAAATATTGGGTGTAAAGCGAGAAGCTACACAAGCAGAAATAAAATCAGCATACAGAAAGCTTGCAAAAAAATATCACCCCGACGTGAATAAAACACCCGAAGCTTCTTCAAAATTTAAAGATATTAACGAAGCATTTGAAGTTTTAAGCGACCAAAACAAACGGGCACGCTACGACAGCCTTGGTTCAAACTGGCAGGCAGGCGCAAATTATACACCGCCTCCGGGGTTTGAAAACTTTAATTTTGGCGGTGGGGCAAATTCTTATCAATACAGCTCCTCCGGCATAAACTTTGAAGATTTGGGCGGTTTTTCCGACTTCTTTAACAGCCTTTTCGGCGGTGGATTTTCAAGCGGTGGTACACGTTCTGCTCGTGGAGGTGCAGGTTCTTTTTATGACGATTTTCAAGGCGGATTCTCATCTCGTGCAAATCGTTCCAATGCAAAACAAAAGCCTGCTCAAGACCTTAATATTACCCAAGATATTAAAGTCAGTGCAAAAGATATATTTAACCAAAAGCCTGTTACGGTACGCATAAACAATCTTGAAAAATGTACAAACTGTTCGGGTGTAGGTTCTGTTTGCAGTCAATGTCACGGAACAGGGTTTGTTACTTATTCCAAAAGTTTGAATGTAAAAATCCCCGCAGAAGTAAAAGAAGGGCAAAAAATCAGACTTAAAGGAGAAGGTAAAACAGGTAGTAACGGTACTAAAGGTGATTTGTATCTGATAGTTAAATTTAGTGACAAAGAATACACGATTAACGGTTCAGACCTTACAAAAACAATAGAAGTTACTCCTGCCGAAGCTGTTATAGGTACAAAAAAAGAACTTCAAACTTTGCATGGAACAATTAATATTAAAATCCCTGCAAAAACTTCTTGCGGTGCGGTGTTAAGGTTGAAAGAACTCGGCTTGCCCAAAAAATCGGGCGGATACGGAAATTTGAATGTAAAAATCAGTCTTGCCGTTCCAAAGAATATTTCTGACGAACAAATTAAACTGTACGAACAGTTGTTGAAATTGGAAAATGCAGGGAAGTAAGTGCCATTACGAGTTAAAAAGTCATTGGCTTTACGATAATCCAACACAGTAGGTCGACATACTTGCCGACAGACAACTATCTTCTTGCATTAGGGTTTTGATTCAAATTCGGGTTGTTAATTTTCATCTTAGGCGGGCCGTCTTTTCCGTATACAAATGCAAGCACTTCGGCTACCGCAACATAAAGCTCTGCAGGAATAACGTGGTCGACTTTAACAAGCTTGTACAAAGAACGTGCAAGCGGTTTGTTTTCCACAATCGGGACATTATTCGCCTTGGCAATTTCTCTGATTTTAAAAGCCATATAATCCACACCTTTTGCGACAACAATAGGCGCAGGTGCAATATCTTTATCATATTTTAATGCAACGGAAAAATGAGTTGGGTTTGCAACTACAACATCCGCAGTTGGCACGGCGCTCATCATTTTTTGTTTCATAAATTGCATTTGTGCAGATTTAATTTTAGATTTGATGATTGGGTCCCCTTCCATGTTTTTCCATTCATCTTTAATCTCTTGCTTGGTCATTTTAATAGATTTATTGTATTCGTAATCTTGATATTTTTTATCCAAAAAACCGATAATCAGCATTGCGACAATAATGTTTAAAATCATTTGCGTTAAAATGCTTGCAAGCACAGCAAATGCAGTTGGAATATCCATCCCCAAAAGTCCCAACAATTCATCCATTCTGGCATTTACCGTAGAAAAGCCTACATAACCGACAATAGCAACTTTTAGAAACGATTTTGAAAGCTCTACAAGATTCTTTGGCTCAAACGGATTCACCATTTTTTTTAACCCATTTACAATACTTTGCGGAGTAAGTTTGTCTATCTTAGGTTTAATTTTTTCCAAAGTAAACAACGAACCCACTTGTAAACGCATAATCAAAATTGTTGCAGCCGCAATACCCAACAAAAACGGCAACATTATCTCGCCCGTAATTTTTGCATAAGGTCCGAGAATTGTAATAATATCATTTGTTTCTATCTCAGAAGGACTTATGTGCGTAAGTGAATAATGCATAAGGTTTTTTAATTTTTCTAAAATATGTGGAGCAAGCACAAACAAAAAACCGCAGCCGGCAGTAATTGTCAGGGCAGAGGACATGTCCTGACTTTTGGAAATATTCCCTTTTTTTCGTTCGTCTTCCCGCCGCTTGGGGGTCGCCTCTTCCGTTTTTTCGTCTGCCATATTTTACCTTATATAAAGATTTCCATTATTCCTTTCAAATATTTTTCTATAACCGTAGAAAGATATGTAATAGTCGGTGATAAAAATATCAGTATCAAAACGATACCAACATATACTTTTAAAGGGATTGCTACCATAAATATGTTCATTTGCGGCATCATTTTTGACATAAATCCCATAAGTACCTCTGATATAAACATAACACAGAAAATAGGTAAAACCATACTTATACCGATAGAAAATATTGATGAGGACATATGCAATACGTGGGAAACAAGACTGCCTGACAATATCCATTCCGAACTTAATGGGAAAGCCTGAAAACTTTTATACAGTGCCGCAAAAAGCCATTGGTGGGCATTCAAACCTATAAACACAAGCGTTGTAATATATGTATAAAACTGTGACAAAACCTGTGTTTGTTCGCCCGTAGTAGGGTCAAGCACTTGGCTCATTGATATACCTATTTGAATACTAACAAACTCTCCACCAACCTGTACCGCGGCAAACAAAAATGTTGCACAAAACCCAATTATGTAACCTATCGCAAACTCTCTGAACATAAACACCATAAGCTCCGGCATGCTCGAAGGCACTACAATAGAGGAACTTGCCGCAACCATAGGGAAAAGAATAAAAGCAACTATTGCACACAACCAAATTTTTATCTGTTGAGGAATAGGGTATGTGGAAATCAAAGGCATGGAAAAAATCATGCCGCTTAATCTTGTAAAAATCAGCACAAAAATAATAATATTAGACGGTGATAACAATGTCAGTAAATCAGGCTGCATCAGTAACTCCGTCCTCTTTTCATTTTATAATTGATGTTATATAGTCAAACATTTCAACCGTTCGTGAAGTAAATAAATTTAACATCCACGGCATTAAAATGATAATTGTAAGAATACATATTATAATTTTTGGCACAAATGTCAAAGTTGATTCTTGAATTTGTGTAACTGCTTGAAAAACACTGATTAACAACCCGACAACCATACTTACAATCAATACGGGTGTAACCAACATTAATACAAGAATCATTACATTTTGTGTAAGTGTTAAAAATACTGTATCGTCCATCAATAGTCCTTTTTTACATTATATTTGTCACACGACAAACCCTTCCAAAAGGGATTTGGTAACAAGATACCACCCGTCAATCATCACAAAAAGTATCAACTTAAACGGCATTGCAACCGTAGTAGGCGGCAAAAACATCATCCCCATTGATACAAGTATACTTGCGACAACAAGGTCAATTACAAGGAAAGGCAAAAAGATTACAAAACCTATCTTAAACGATGTTTTAAGCTCACTTAAAACAAAAGAAGGGATAAGCGTATAAGTAGGAACATCTTGCCAATCTTTAGGCTTTTCTATCTTTGCCATACTCAAAAACAATCCAAGTTCTTTTTCATCAGTATGTTTTATCATAAACTCTCTTAAAGGTTTTATGGCTTTATCCATTGCAACCTGTTGCGTAATTTGATTGTTCATATATGGCTTAAATGCCGTTTCGTTAATTTGATTGAAGGTCGGCGCCATTACAAAAAATGTTAAAAGTAAAGCAAGTCCTGCCAACACCTGATTTGGCGGCAATGTAGACGTACCGATTGCTTGACGTGTAAGCGCAAGTACAATAATTATTCTGATAAATGCCGTGCACATAATGAAAATACTCGGAGCAAGTGTCAAAACCGTAAGCAAAATAAGAATTTGTACACCTTGAGTAAATTCTTGCGGAGTGTTTGCCTGTGTCATGCCGACAGATATTGTCGGAAACGCCACTGCTGCTTGTACCGCAGTATTTGTGAAAAGTAGTGCAATCATTGCACCAAACAGCTTTATAAAAGTCTTAAATTTTTTCATACTCTCCCACAATAGAAATTTTCAATATATGATAATATTTTACCCCAATATTTTATAAAACCTAATTCTTAATTAAACTTAAATTTTGTTTAGTTTTTGCAATGACAATAATCTCGTTATTGATGAACATATACCACATTGACATTTTATATTAACTTGAACAACATAACATATTGTTTTTATTAAAATTATTTAATAACATATTTCATATAGTCAACTGACTCCGATTACTTAACAAGCACATGAGGTCACTTCCAACGACTTCAAGAATACCTCCTCAGACAAACAAAAGGGAATTTTTATGATTGAATTTATCGAACAACACAACCATTTTTTATTCAATATTTTACCTGATTTTTTGCGTAACAAATGGTTGATAACCTTTTATAACATAGTATTTTTTGTTTTACTCATAAAAACTGCAAACTTTTTTATAGAAAAATTCTTAAATAAAGTCTGTAAATACAAAGACGATTTTGAAGTTCAAAAACAGTTAATAACTTTAAAATCAATTATTAAATCAATTGTGGACACAGTTATTTTTGCTTTTGGAGTAATGTACATTTTAAATAATCTCGGCGTAGATATCAGACCTATTATGACAGCGGCAGGGGTTTTGGGTGTTGCCGTAGGTTTTGGGGCAAAAAGATTTTTTGAAGATATTATTACAGGTTTATCCCTTCTTTTGTCAGGACAAATAAGAGTAGGAGATTATGTCGAAATTTCTTCACATCAGGGAGTGGTAGAAAACGTTGATATAAAACTTATTCAACTTAGAGATATGCAAGGCAGAGTACATTATATCCGTAACGGAATGGTAGATACTATTATAAATTATTCACGTGAATTTTCTTATTACGTATTTGATATAGGTGTATCTTACGATACAGATATTGATTTTGTTATAAATACTTTAAAAGAGATTGATGAAGAGTTTAAAAATACAGCAAATTCCAAAAACTACGTGCTTGCACCGTTAGAAATTTTTGGAATAGACAAATTTGATGATTCCGCAATTGTTATTAAAGCAAGAATTAAAACAACACCTATAAAACAGTGGGCTGTAGGAAGGGAATTTAACGGCTTTATTAAAAAGAAATTTGATGAAAAAGGTATCGAAATTCCATTTCCGCAACGTACGGTTCATATTATGAATGAAGGAAAATAAAAAGCCGAAAAATCTTCATGATAAAATTAAACTATAACTAATAAAAAGGAAAGAAAGTTGGAAGAACTCACATCATACAAATTGGCAAGCGTTGTAGCAAGAATCCTTGATGACAAACTTGCAAAAGACATCACCATTTTAAACATCAGCAACGTATCTGTTCTTGCGGATTATTTTGTAATCTGCTCGGCAGACACAAATACGCAAGTAAAATCACTCACAGGTTATGTTCGTGACAGAGTAAAACATTTGTTTGAACGTATCCCTTGCGGTGAAGAAAACGATTTAAAAAACAGATGGAATCTCCTTGATTACGGTGACGTAATTGTACATGTGCTTCACAGAGAAGAAAGAGAAACTTATGCGATAGAAAAATTCTGGTCGCATGCTCACAAAATTGAAAGAGAAGACTGGGAAGCAGAATCAAAAGATTATTCCGAATACGAAAATCAATAATTTAATGTGTTTTGTCAGCTTTGTAAAGCCCACCTACACTTGAAAGTAGGTTGGGGTGTTTACCCCCAATAAAGCTGTTACACAAAAAATTTTTGATGTAAAATTATAAATGCGAGTAACCATTAATGGAGTTGAAAAAATGACAGATAATAATGTTAGAGTAAGAATCGCTCCTTCTCCGAGCGGAAACTTACACATCGGTACAGCAAGAACTGCTTTGTTCAACTATTTGTTTGCCAAAAAAAATGGTGGCAAATATGTATTAAGAATTGAAGATACAGACCTTGACCGTTCAAGTCAGGCTTATATCGACAACATTTATGACAGCTTAAAAGCTTTGGGTTTAAATTGGGACGAAGGTCCTGATGTAGGCGGTCCTTACGGTCCTTATCAACAATCCGACAGATTTGATATTTACCCAAAATACGCTCAAAAACTTGTAGAAATGGGTTATGCTTATGAGTGTTTCTGTACACAAGAAGAACTTGATGCAGAAAAAGAAGAATCCATAAAAAACAAAAAACCTCACAAATATTCAGGCAGATGTCAGCATTTGACGGAAGAAGAAAAAGAAAAACTCAGAGCCGAAGGCAGAAAACCTTCTATTCGTTTCCATGTTCCCGAAGGCGAAACTTCTTACGATGACATGGTTAAAGGTCATTTGCATTTTGACAATTCACTTATCGGTGATTTTGTAATTATGAAATCAAACGGAACACCGACTTACAACTTTGCTGTTGTAATTGATGATATGGAAATGAAAATTTCGCACATTATAAGAGGTGAAGACCACATTTCCAACACTGCAAAACAAATCATGATTTACAATGCATTGGGTGCGGAAGTACCAAAATTCGGTCACTTAGGCATGATTCTTGCTCCTGACAGAAGTAAATTGTCAAAAAGGCACGGTGCAACTGCTGTTTCGGAATTTGTCGAAAAAGGTTATTTAACAGAAGCACTGGTTAACTTTGTTGCACTTCTCGGTTGGGCACCTTCCGACAGTCAGGAAATCAAAACACTTGATGAAATTGCCGCAGATTTCAGAATCCACGAAGTTTCAACTTCAAACTCGATTTTTGAATACGACAAACTTAACTGGATGAACGGTCAATACATCAAAAAAATGGATTTGGCAAAATTAACGGAGCTTGTAAAACCTTACCTGTCTTGTTATGACCTTAGCATATACAGCGAAGAACAACTTCAAAAAATTGTTGAAATTACAAGAGAACCGATTACAATTCTCTCCGAATTAACAAACGACACAAAATATTTCTTTGGTGAAGATGTTGAAATCGAAGAAGAAGTTAAAGAAAAAGTTCTTAACGGCGAAGCCGCCAAGAAAGTTCTTCCTTACGTAATAGAAAACGAACTCGACAAGTGGGCTTTTGATGATGAAGAAAAACTTCACGAACAACTTGCGGAATTAAGAACTTACTTTAAAGAACAAGGAATCAAGCCAAAAGAAACTATGTGGGCAATCAGAGCTGCTGTTACAGGCAGAACTCACGGTGCTGATATGGTGGCAACACTTGTCTTGCTTGGCAAAGACAGAGTTGTTAAAAGAATCAAAGCAGCTGTGTAAGAACCCTTTTTTACAAAAATTATTAATAAAAGACCTTTGTGTAATGAATTACAGAAAGTTATTTGAACAATCATAAGTGAGATTTGCATGAGGTCTATGTAATTATTAAAGGCGTAGGGTATGTTCTTCGGAGTGACTATAAGTGCCGGAGGCATCTATCGGAACGAAGAAGAATATACCCTACGCCTTTTTATAGCCCGAGTTATCGAGCATGAGTAAAAATTACTTTCTGTGTGAATAAAACAGCAGGTCGGTTTTTTTAAAAGCAGACTTGATTAAAAATAAAATTTGACATAAACCATGAAACTACAATTACAAAACAACAACAGTGAAAATATAATTATATTCTTTTGCGGATGGGGGATGGACAAAACCCCTTTCTCCATTCTAAAAAACACCTGCGACATTTTGTACGTATACGACTACACCACACCGGATTTTCCAAATTTTGATTTTTCGCCGTACAAAAATGTAAATTTGCTTGCTTTTTCCTACGGTGTTTACGCTTCAGGTATTGCACAACTTCCAAAAGATTTAAAAATAACAAAATCAATTGCAATCAACGGAACACTCATGCCTGTAAATGACAAATACGGAGTACCTATAAGGCAATTTGAACTTACGGAAAAAATGGACTCCAAAACTGTTGTAAAATTTAGAGAACGTCTTTTTGGCGGAGAAAAAGCAAAAGAACATTTTGAAATCTTTGAACAAAATCTACCTCAAAGAAGTGCACAAAGCTGTACAGAGGAACTTATCGGAATGAAAAAATATGTTCCCGCTTTGCCCTTACCCACTCGAAAATTTGATACGGTTTATCTGGCAGAGCATGACAGATGTGTGCCGACTAGAAATCAAATAAATTTCTGGAATGAAATTCAACATTCTAATATAATAAACTTACAAACGGGTCATTTTCCGTTTTACAATTATAATTCGTTAGAGGAATTCTTTACTTTTCAACGTCATTCAGAGCGTTAGCTATGAATCTCAAAGTCATAGTGATTCATCATATTTCAGGGTTCGAAATGACGTAAAAAGTAATAAAACAAAAATTATGCTTATCAATAAAGATTTAGTAAAATACAGATTTTCAAAAAGCCTAAATTCTTACGATAATACAGCCGTTGTGCAAAAAGAAATGGCAACGCTTTTGATTGATAAAATATTGACCGATTGCGGAAAAAATTTCCGCAAAGTTTTTGAATTCGGTGTCGGTACAGGTTTTTTGTCAAAAAATATACTTGATAAAATCACGTTTGAAGAATATTACGCAAATGATATTATCGAAGAATCAGAATTTTGTATAAAAAATATTATAGACAACGCAAAATTTCTTGCGGGTGATATTGAAAAAATAGAGTTAAACCACAAATTTGACCTTGTTGTGTCTAACGCCGTAATGCAATGGATTACGGATGTTGATGAATTGCTTTTTAAAATTAAAAACTGCACAACACAAAACGGTTTTTTTGCATTTACAACTTTTGGCGAACAAAATTATAAAGAAATTAAAGAAACAACAGGTGTATCTTTAAACTACCTTAAGTCGGAAACATTAAAAGAAAAATGCGAAAAATATTTTGAGATTATTTCTTATGATGAAAATGTCCAAACCTTGTATTTTGATACTCCGCTTGATGTTTTAAAACACATAAAACAATCGGGCACAAACGGTATTGCCGCTACTCATTGGACAGTGTCAAAACTCAAAGAATTTGAAAAGTTTTACAAAGACAATTTTTCTGTTGCAAACAAAGTTATTTTAACCTACAACCCCGTATATGTGATTTTAAAATTAAAATAATTAGATGATATATAATAAAGCTAATTAACATATAATTTATAATAATCATTATAAATTGGAGTTTTTTATGTCAGAAGAATACACGTCGACGCAGTTTGCCGCATCAATGAAAGTGCAGTCTTACGATTTGATGCCTGAAGATCTTTCGGAAGAAAATAAAGAATATGTTGCCGATACTTTGTATGAATTTACAAAGTTAGCTTTTGAAGCTCTCGACCAAGATATAGAATATAAGTACACATATGATAACAAAACTTTTATTTCTCAAGTTGTTGCCGAATGGACATTTCACAAAGCTATTGACCTTATAAAGTCGAATATTCCTAAAGAATTTTGGGATGCAGGCTTACAAAAATTCGCATTTAATACCTTCGAAACAGCAAAAGAAGGAGTTAATCAAAAGCTTCCCCAACAAGACTTACTACAAGTCATAGAGAGCCATGTCAATGAAGATTGGAAAATATATATTGAAGAAATGTATCTAAAAGGTGCGTTTGATTTGGATACAAAAGCCAAAGCTCTCAACCAATCAAATATAGATGATTTTGCGCAAGAAAAATCAAAAGAAAATGAAAATATTATAGACAAACTAGAAGAAACAGAGCAAAAATTACAAAAACAAAACCAAGAAATTGATGAAGAAATACAAAAAGACGGCAAAGAAATAGCGCAAATAGTTGAAAAAAACCGTGGCTGTGCAAATGTTATGCAGTTTTTTGTATATATTTCCGCTGTAATTATGACATGTCTGTTTGTATTTTTATTAAAAAAATTCAATGTAGACACAAATATCCTAAGACAAATTAAACATCTAAGTTTTTATATTGGCATTTTCACCTCTTTTATTTTTGGTGTTTGTGTTTTAATACAACATTTCAAAAACAGTTTTAGTTTAAAAGCTTTTGGCAAAATTAATGAAATATGCAAAAACATACTTTTTTATACAGGTTGCGGTTTGTTAAGCGTTATGTGTATAACAGGTTTTAAACCGCTAAGTTGTATTATAGCAGCTATAATCTTTATAAAATTTAGTGCAACCGCAACTGTTAACCAAGTTAAATGCAAAAATATTAATTAAATCTTACCCGTGCTACAATAAAAATATGCTATACCTTTTTCACGGACAGGAAGATTTTAATATCGAGCTTGAGCTTCAAAAACTCAAGTCAAAAGTCGTAGACAAAGCTTTTTTAGCTACAAATTACCGTATATATGACAATCCGCCGTTTCAGGAGTTTATTGATATTTTGCGCACTCCTTCGTTGATGTTCGGCAGTGTACTGTGTGTTATCAACTGCGAAAAATATTTTTTCGACACAAAAGGCAAAATCAATTTTGATGACAAAGAATTAAAACAAATTGAAGACGCCATTGAACTTATGCCCGAAACTCTGCATGTAGCGCTTGTTTGTAAAATCGACAGAACAAACCCAAAAAAAATTGACACAAGGCGTAAATTGTTTAAAATAATTTCCAAACATGCAACGGTAACGGAGTTTCCCGAATACAAACCGTATCAAAAAGAACTTGCAACGTGGATTCAAAAACAGGTTAAGAAAAAAGAATTGATAATGTCGTCCGATACGGTTCAATTTTTGATTGAACGACTCGGAGTGAATTTGCGTGTAATAAACAACGAGTTGGACAAACTAAAACTTGCGATTCATCCCGAAAAAATGGTGAAAAAAGAACACATACAAAGCGTTTGTTCTTCGACGGAAGACATTTTTCTCTTGACGGATTACATATTAGCAGGTCAAAAAGACAATGCCCTTTTGGAATTTGAAAAACTTTGCACAAACAAACATTATTTGGAGATTCTTGCTGTATTACAAACAAACTTTTCCCGTCTTGCCGCTATGAAAGTTGATTCCGTTAATAAAAATTCTTTTGAAATAGCTTCAAAAACCAAAGTACCCGAGTTTATCGTAAAAAAACAACTCGAAAAATTAAAAAACGTACCAATGGACAGACTGATAAAAATCAGACAAAACCTGCTTGAGGCGGAATACAGAGTAAAAACCGGCGAAATAGCTTTTTATGAATTGCCAGTAGAATTGGCATTGTTGGGGTAAAAATGTTTCATCCGATATTAAAAAGAAAATTTGAATATTTAACAAACTATTTTGAGTCCGCATTCAGCAATACAAAACGAGGATTCCCTCAATCACTGGTTTTTTACGGACAAGACAGCGTTGCACAATACTGTCTTGCAACAGAAATTGCAAGACAATTAAACTGCAAAAAAGACGGTGCTTACGACTGCGACTGCATAAATTGTAACTGGATTAGAAACAATCAACATCCCGCCGTTTTAACAATTTCAAAAAACGACAACAAACCGTCTGATGACACATCAAACAAAGTTATTTCCGTAAAACAGACCTCTATGGTTAACAACAGCCTTGTAAATTCCTCTGATTATTACAGAGTTTTTATATTTTGTGATTCCGAAATCGAAGAAATGTCAGATTTTGAGACACAAAGCCTAAACGAACTTAACGACTTAAAATTTAAGTTTCCGCAGGAAAATTGGATTCCAAAACCTTTAAACAGAGAGGTCTTGATTGCCGCCTCCGCAAATTCCATGCTCAAAACCATAGAAGAACCGCCGGAAAGAACCTTGTTTATATTCCTCACAGAGGACAAAGAAGACATAATAGAAACAATTATTTCCCGTTCGCAAAGTTTTTATGTGCCAAGCATAAATACCACAAATTATAATACGGATTTTTTGTCGGATATCCTCGCAGATTATCCCGCAATAAAAAAAATTGATGTGCTCGACACCGTACAAAAACTTTTAACAACCATTACGGAGCAAAACTTAAAACTTCCCTATGTGTTGGATTGTATGGAGTTTTATTTTGCACAAATTATAAAAAGAAACCCTGACAACAAAATTTTAATCCATAAAATCAAAAAAGATATTTTGAATATCCAAAAAGCAAAAAAACAAACCCGTGCTTACATAAAGCCTCAATTGATTTTGGATAATCTGTTTTTTGAGTTTGTAAAATTCTGAGGGGCACTTGAAATAAGCCTTAGGTTGGGGTTTCTACCCCAACATCAATTATTTATGCACAAAAAACGAGCCAATGAAACAAAGGCTCGTTTTTTAAATTTTGTTTGATAAGAACTATTTTTGTTCGTATCTTTTTTTGAATCTTTCAACTCTACCTTCAGTATCCATAATTTTTTGGTTACCTGTGTAGAACGGATGACATTTGTTGCAAATTTCAACAGTGATGTTTTCTTCGATAGAACCTGTTTCAATTTCGTTGCCGCAAACGCATTTGATTTTCATTTTTTTATATTCCGGATGGATATCTTGTTTCATTTCTTTCATTCCCTTCTTTAGTGTTACTTAAGTAATATAATATTAGACCGCTAAAAAATTATTATCAAGTTTTTTGTGATAATATTAAATTAAATTAAAAGGAAATAAGGACTTTTGGACAAATTTAAGGATTTACCGCTATGAAAATGTCAAAACTGTTTGTACAAACACTTAGAGAATTCCCCTCTGATGCGGAGGTTATGAGCCACAAACTGCTTGTTAGAGCGGGTTATATAAGAAAACTTGCACAAGGTGTATACAACTATATGCCTTTAATGTGGCGAGTTTTAAAAAAAGTTGAAAATATCGTAAGAGAAGAAATGGATGCCGCAGGCGCTCAAGAACTTCTTATGCCGTTTGTTCAGCCGGAAGAACTCTGGCAGGAATCAGGCAGGTGGAATGTATACGGCAAAGAATTAATGAGATTAAAAGACCGTCACGGACGAGGCATGTGTCTTGGACCTACACACGAAGAAGTTATCACCTCAATTGCTCGTGAAGGTATAAAATCTTACAAACAATTGCCCGTAAACCTTTATCAAATTCAATCAAAATTCCGTGACGAAGTCCGCCCGAGATACGGCTTGTTACGTGGTCGTGAATTTATTATGAAAGATGCATACAGCTTTGATTCTTCTCAAGAAGGATTGGAAAAATCTTATGCTGATATGGCAAAAGCATATTACAAAATTTTTGACCGCTGCGGTTTGGAAACAAAAGCCGTACAATCCGATTCCGGAGCAATAGGCGGTGCAGTTTCTCACGAATACATGGTTTTAATTGATGATACGGAAAACAATGCAGGCGAAAATGATGTATTCTTCTGTAAAAATAAATCCTGCGGTTATGCTGCAAACGCAAACCATGCCGTTTCTGTTTTAGAACCCGCAGAAGTTGACGGAACAAAATATTTTAGCGAGTTTAAAAAAGTTGAGACACCAAATACAACAACAATTGAAGAACTTGCTGATTTCTTAAAAATTCCGCAAACTATCATCTTAAAATCCATGATTTATGTTGCAGACAACAAAATTGTTATGGCATTAATCAGAGCGGACAAAACTTTTGAAGAAACAAAAGTTATGAACGCAGTAGGTGCAAACGAAATCAGAAGTGCCGCACCATCTGAACTTGAAGCGATTTTTGGTGCAAGCAAAGGTTTTGTAGGACCGAAAGATATTGAACAGGTAAAAATTCCTGAAGAATACGAAGGCGATAAAATCACTGTTGTAGCCGATTTGACAGCAAAAGAAATGAAAAACTTTGTAATCGGTGCAAACGAAACAGACAAACACTTTGTCGGGGCAAATCTTTCCGACTTTGAAGAACCGATTTTTGCAGATATCAGACTTGTTGAAGCTGGTGAAAAATGCCCCGATTGCGGAGAACCTTTGTACGTAACAAAAGGTATTGAAGTAGGCAACATCTTCCAACTCGGAACAAAGTATTCAAAAGCAATGAATGCTGTTTATCTTGATGAAAACGGCAAAACACAACCTTTTATAATGGGTTGTTACGGTATAGGTATTTCAAGAACAGCTGCTGCCGCCGTTGAACGCCACCACGATGAACACGGTATCAAATGGCCTGTTTCTATTGCACCATATCACGTAGTTGTAGTACCTGTTAACATTCAAGATGAGTTGCAAATGAAAACAGCTAACGAAATATATGAACAGCTTAAAAAAGCAGGTGTCGAAGTTGTTTTGGACGACAGGGACGAACGTGCGGGTGTAAAATTCAAAGATTCCGAATTAATCGGCTTCCCTTACAGAATAACTGTCGGAAAAACCATTAATGACGGTCTTGTAGAGTTTAAAGTACGTGAAACAGGCGAGCTTGTGACATTAAAACCTGACGAAGCAGTAGAAAAACTCACAGAATTACTAAAAGAATATATTTAACTTTTGTAACAAAATTCCCAAAAAGTGACAAAATGCACAAAAAAAATTGTTTATATAATTGTGAAGTTATGAAGGTACAAAGTTGTGTCTAAAATTCAATTTAGCGTAAACAATCGTTCATTATCCGTTGCACAAAGCAGGGGTGCAAAAATTAATGCAATAAAAATGGAAATTGCACAAGTTAAAAATGAAGCCAAAATGGGATTGATTTCGCAAGACGAAGCACAAATGAAAATTGCAACGCTCGAATCAAAATTGAATGAAGTTGAATTCGGCCCTTCTTCTGAAATTACTCCTGAAATTGCACCTGCAATGACACCTCAAGAAGAATCACCAAAATTTAACAGCGATAATTTTGCTCAAAATGAATCTTCAAATTTTATACAACAGCAAGATGCATTTTTCCAACAACAAGCAACATATAACAGAGCTTTTCATAATATATAAAACTATACTAATAATTATAAAAACATAAAATTATGTTAAAGTTATATTTTTAAATATTTGACGAAGATTATCATATCCTTGATAAACAACATCACCGGCAGCATCTCCTATATTATACGCATCCTTTTCATGAACTTGATTCTTATATCCGTCTAAATCTTTGTCAGGTCTTATTCTTGGTTTGCTATAAGATTCTTTCAAACTTTCTGCCAATTTCTTTAAATGCGGGTCGGTAATTTGATTTTTGTCTAATGCTTCTACCAATTGGTGGTGCCAAACATGGCGCCCTTCATGATTAAGAATGTTTGCTGTTTCATGAATAGTAGCAGGATGTTGTTGGCATCCTTCTCTATATATTATATGTATTGTTGTCGGATCATTGTCAGGCACATATGCGGCTGCCATTTCTTTTGTTTCTTTACTTATTTGCTCAAATTCTATTTTGGTATCTAACGGGATTTGTTGTTGTGCAAAGGCATCTTTTTTCATATATTCAACACTATTTAATTTTGGATGAAATCTTAAAGGAATATATTTGTCTTGTTTTAACAAATCAATTTCACTTTTTGTCAAATTTTGACCTTTTGAATAAATTGGAGCAAAAGTTCCCGTTGAAGGATTATAAATAACTTCTGTTTCGTATATTTTTTTAGGTAATTGTTTACTCCATTGTTGGATTTTAGTTTTAAATACATCCGCAAGGTGCAAAGTTGCAGGTGTTTTTGGATTTCTGCCTGCCGATTCAAAGAAACCTATGCAAGCCGGCAATAAATCAGAATTCGTTTTTGTATAAACACCTTTTTGATAATCTATCCCAAGAGCGGAAAAAGAATCGGATTTTATTTTTCCGTCAGGTTTAAAGGCTTGCGTACGACATTGAAAAGATTCCGACAAAACGGTTGTTTTGTCTTGATATGTACTTGTGGATATAGGTGTTCTTTTGTAATCAGAAACACTTTCAAGTCGTCTGCTTTGTTCATTAGTCGGTTTAACAAATCTGTGCCTTTGTATAATTTTACCTTCTTTGTCAAAGAATGTGACAATATCAAAACTTTCTTGACCGAATTTGCGTTCACCTTGTACAAATGAGGCAGTAGCAGCATTTTCAGGCGGTTTAACACCTTGTACACGTTTAAAGCCAAGTGACATTGGTTCCCCACCCAAATTTATTATTTGTTTTTCCAGTTTTATACCTGTTTGTTTTTGTAAAAGTCTTGCCCCTGCTTTGTTAAAAGCTGATATTGAAAATCCCATAAAAATACCTTTAATACCTAACCTTATTTATATAAAAACTTTTTTGAAACTAAAATTGATATTTAAAGTTTTTTTGTAATAATTTCGTTACCAAAATGTTTTAATACTCCATGAAAAATACTTTTTTATGGTAGAGTTGTTGTGTGTGCCTTTTTACGGATAAGACACACGGTTTAGCGAAAGGGTTTAATATGAGTAAATTCAATTTATTAGCGTACATTCTTCCTCCTGAAGAAAAAGTTTTTTATACACTTTTTGAAGAAAGCGCACAGGTCTGCAACGATGTAGCTAATTTGTACAAACAAATCGTTACAACAGAAATGAACGAAGACCACGCAATTACTGCAAAAAGACTAAAACACAAAAGCAACGACCTTTTAAAAGAAACATTGCACCAATTGAATGTTACTTTAATTACCCCTATTGACAGAGAAGATATTCAAGCAATTGCATCTTTGTTGAATAAAATTACAAAAAGGATTGTTAAAGCTTCATTAAACCTTAAAGTATACCGCTTGGACACCTTTACGGAAAATATGCAAAAGCAGGCAGAAACACTCTACAAGGCAACAGAAGAATTAAAAACAATCATTCACAATTTTAAAAAATCCAGTTCTATCAAAGAAATGACGGAAAACAACCTTAAAATGAAAGAAATCGAATCTCATGGTGACGAAATTCATTACCACGCAATAGATGAATTGTTTTCCGGAAAATATGATGCATTAACAGTTATCAAGCTTAGAGATATCCACAAAGATATTGAAAACGCACTGGATAGCTGTTTTTCGGTTTCTGATGCGGTTGTAAACGTTGTACTTAAACAAAGCTAAGTTTAGCCTTGATCGGCATTGCCGGAGACTCTGAAATAAATTCAGAATGACAGCTTATAGATTGTAAGTCGGCATTACCAACCCGACAACAAAAAACAAAAAGGTCGGAATTCTCAAGCCGACACCTAACAAAAACAAAGTAGGTCGGTTTTACCAAGCCGACAAAAAAAGGAAGAAAAAGATTTATATGACAGTTTCAATAGTATTATTAGCCTTAGTAGTAATCGGAGCACTGGTATTTGAATACATTAACGGATTTCATGATGCGGCAAATGCTATTGCAACAGTTGTGTCCACAAAGGTTTTAACGCCTCGTCAGGCTGTTGTATACGGTGCGGTGTTAGAGTTTACGGGGGCATTAACGGGTACTCACGTTGCAAAAACGATTGGTGCAGGGATTATTGATGCTTCAACAATTACGTTACATGTAATTTTCTGCGCATTATGTGCGGCGATTATTTGGAATTTGATTACATGGTTTTTCGGCTTGCCGTCCAGTTCTTCGCATGCACTTATCGGCGGGCTTATCGGAGCGGCTGTCGTAAACGCAGGATGGGGTTGTGTAAGAGTGCTACAACTCGTAGACAAAGTTATTGCACCGATGTTTATGGCACCTTTAATCGGCTTCTTTACGGGGTTAATCGTAATGGCAATACTCTTGCGGATTTTCTATAAGGTTGCTCCTGACAAAATCAATCGACGATTCAGAAGATGTCAGTTTTTCTCGGCAGGTTTAATGGCGTTGAGTCACGGTTCTAACGATGCACAAAAAACAATGGGTATTATTACTCTTGCATTACTTGCGGGCGGTGTAATTAAAGGCGGTACTAACGGAGATTTTGAAATCCCTGTTTATGTAATTTTGGCTTGTGCTACCGTAATGTGCTGCGGCGTTATGTCAGGCGGTTGGAAAATCATCAAAACAATGGGCAGCAAAATCATCAAACTCAAACCTATTAACGGTTTTGCCGCAGAATCATCTGCAGCATCCATTATCCTTCTTGCCTCTCATTTTGGTGTACCTTTAAGCACAACCCACGTAATCTCTACGGCAATTATGGGGGTTGGTACAACTTACAAAGCACATGCCGTAAAATGGGGTGTGATTGGAAACATCGTTTGGGCTTGGGTTTTAACCATTCCTATTTGTATGATGATTTCAGGAATAATTTACTTTTTGTATAAAACAATTATTTTGTAATTAGATTTATAAATGTAAAAAGCCCTCAAAAATTGAGGGCTTTTCAAATTTAAAAAATATTTTATACCAACTCATGCCATGCTTCGGCAATTTTTGCTTCTGCAAGTTCAGGGTCAGATTCACCGTATTTTGCTTGAATTTCTTTTCTAGTATCTACAAAAGCTTGCATTTTTTCAAATAAAACAGCGGATTCATCGTTTGTTGGTTTGTTACGTTTAAGCATTTGTGTTACATCTTGAACATAAGGATTACCTTTGTGGTCTAATGCCACTACTTGACCTACAGCCACAGTAACAGGCGGTAAATTGTGTTCAATGGTTTCAAGTGAATGAACTTTTGTACCTTCAGGCATAATCAAACAACCGCCTTTTGCTCTTTTAATAGCATCAACCGGAGGTTTACCCGCTTCAAGTTGTCCTGTTTCACTTAAATATTTACCTGTTTCTTTATCAACATAGGTTTCACGCATTAAATCAGGGTCAACGGATCTGTTCCAGTCAGAGGCTGTTTCTTTGCCTTCTGCTCTGCATTTTTCTGCAACATCAGCATTTACCCCCCAATCGAATTGTTGTTCGCCATAATACATTACAATATCGCCTTTAGAGTATGGAACTTCTCTTCCGCTCCAAACATCAGTGACTGTACCGTCTTGTAATGCAACTCTGAGTTGAGCAGGGACGTCTTTGCTGATAATTGGTGCAGCTTTGTCTAAAATCGGACTACCCGGAGCAATATGAGTAACGTGTTTTACCTGTGATGCACCCAAAATTGCATCCGCACCGTTTAAATCGGAAACTTGTCCCGCAAAAGACGGAACATTAGCTTGCGGTGTTTCTTGAGCTTTGTCAGTATTATTTGCACGAACAACATTAACGTGCATGTTGGGGTTAATTTTAGTCATAAACATTCCTTTCCTTAACAAACACTTTTATAAAAATATAAAAACATTTTTTTAAAATTTATTGCTAACCGATTAACATGTAACATTTTTTTTAAGTACCTGTAAAGAGTCCTCTCAAAGAAATTGGAAAGGATTTAACAAAACTTAACAATTACTTTAAGCTCATAAATTTAAATACACGTTCAAATTTTCAACATATTCAGCAGGCTTGACGGAAGAATACGATTCAAAATTCAACACATTAAGATACTTTTTGGCACGGCTTACAGCAACATAGAACAGTCTAAGGGTTTCGCTTTCTTCACGGGGTTTTTGCCATACCTGTTTATAAACTAAGGCTTTTGGAGTCGGTTTACCCTTATATTTGTTTGCAATTATCCCAAAACCCGACTTATCGCCGTATTGCATATCAAAAATTATGCTTGATTTGTCAGTGTTTTTAGAAGCGGCTGTAATACTTAACACAAACACATACGGGAATTCCAACCCTTTAGAAGCGTGAATTGTCAACAATTGAACGGCGTTCACCTCTAAAACATCCGCTGAAGGGAGTTCAAAATTTTTGTCATCTTTGATTTTTAAAAGGTAATTAACAAAAGCCGAAACGCTGATATTTGCCTCATTTTGGGCATAATCGTCCGTTATTTTTTCAAAAGTTTTAATATTGTTTTGCGCTTGTGCAAATTCGTATTCTTTTGTATTTGGAGTTGTTTTAAAAAGCGGGATTTCTGTTTTTAAAATTTCTAAAATCTGCATTAATTTAAGTGTACTTTGATTTTTTTTGATGTAATTTACGGTTTTGTACACGGAATCAATATGCGTAAACAAGTCATCCGCCGTAATTTCATCTTGCTGACGGCTTGGTAGCGCCGATCCATTGTCTGACAAATCCGACTTGTTAGCGGCAACGGCATTGTATTTTTGCGCAAAGTTCAGACGCTTAACTTCATCAAACTCCATAGTTTTTAAAAGTTCTTCATCCAGTTGTTTTTTAAGATAATAAATTTGCGAATCATTCAATTTTACCTTTAACAGCCTAAAAAGTGCCTGCTCATCCTGAGAATTTTTGACAAGAGAAAATGCGGCAATGAGATTTTTTACAACGGGGTGCTCAAAATAGCCCGTATTAACCTTTTTCACTGCGGGAATGTCTTTTTTCAAAAGTTCTTTTTCTATCATATCAGCTTGGGAGTGAGATTTGACAAGAACTGCAAAATCCTTGTACTGTGCACCGTCACGCTCAATTAACTCTTGAATTTCATTTGCAATATATTCCGCTTCCTTCACTCGCAAATCATAAGCCCCGTCAAAATCTTTTATTGTCGTAACTTTGACATCTTTTGAAGTGTCGGGATAAGTCAAATTCGGGTTTGCGGACAAATTTTCGTTTTTCAAATTGAGTTCGTTTGTTGTCACGTAATTTACCGCATGCAGCACTTCGGGTGTTGAACGATAATTTATGGAAAGGTTTATCGGTTCAAATTTTTGAGAATAACGTCTTTCCACATTTTGGTGTAAAACCTCAAGGTTTTCCGTTTGCGCATACCTAAACGCATAAATTGACTGTTTTCTGTCACCAACGTACGTCAAATCAGGATAATCGGGATTTAACAAAAGTTCAATAAGCTCCAGTTGCGCTCCGTTTGTATCTTGAAATTCATCTACAATAATTTGTTTAAAATAATTTTGATAATATTTTTTGATAAGTTCATTCTTTTTAAAAATGCCTATAGTTTTGTTGATAAGGTCATCAAAATCAACCATATCGTACTTTTCAAGCTCTGCTTGATAAAGCGCATAAATTGCCGCAATTACTTTTGTCGCAAGCTTTTCCACCTGCGAAACAGGTGCAATGTTTTCCAGAAATCCTTGTGCCATTCCGTATTCAATAGCTTTACGTTTTCCGAATTTGTCCAAAATCAATTTTGTTTTTGCAATCGAATCAAACACATTTTCATCAAAAGTACAGCTATCATCCGTATACTTTCTAAAATGCTCTGCCCACGCACTTGCATAATCTTCTTTGGTTTCAAATTTAAACGGAACGCTTTGAACACACTCTGAATACCCATCAATTGCCCCCAAAGATACGGACAAAAACTCTTTGGGCGATAACCCCAAAGCTTTAATTTTTTTAATAACCCCAAAAATGTCGTCAAACAATACATCAATGTCTGTTAAAACAGTAAGTTTACCAAGACTTTCAACAGAGAGAATATTTTTATCCAAACCCGTTTTTAAAAGAACATCATCAATGTTGTCAATAGTTTGCGCCTCTCCGTATTTTATGTATTTCACAAGATTGTTATAAATTTCTTCAAGATGTTGTTCATCACCTATTTTAAAAGAAGGCGAAAGCCCCGCCTCGATAGAATATTTACGCAAAATTCTGATACAAAAGCTGTGAAACGTTGACACCCACAAATCTTGCGCATTAAGAACATTAATACTGTTTTCCTCCAGCTCTTTTACAATTCTTTCCCGCATTTCATTAGCGGCTTTGTCCGTAAAAGTAATAACAAGAATCTTTGAATACGGTAAGGTTTCACCTTGTTCAATAAGGTCAAAAACCAGCTTGGTAAAGCGTTTTGAAATAATTTTTGTTTTGCCCGTGCCCGCACCGGCAACAATTTTTGTACAGGAAGCCAAAGGATTCAAAACCGCCGTTGTTTGTGCTTCATTCAAGCCTTGAACAATTGAAACCGTTTTATTCATTGGTATCCTCCCCGTCACAAAGGAATTTGTAGCCGCAAAGTTCACAAGAAAAGCTTTTTGCGGGTTTAAACTCTGTTTCGTTCACGATTTTATCAATAACCGTTTCTTTTAAATTTTGAAGAATTTTATCTTTGTAAAACTCAATTTCTTCGGCATTGATAAAATCTTCATCACAGCCGTTATCTTTTGATTTTGGTCTTATGTACACAAGCCCGAGTTTAGAAATTTTACCTTTAAATTCTTCTAAATCCTTGCTGTTTTGACATGCCAAATAATACAAAGGTATCTGATAATCGTAGGCTTTGTATAAAGACTCCTTGTTTGTTGGCTCTTTACCTGTTTTGGTAAGAAAATTTACACCGTTTTCGCTGATTGCATAGCTTAGCGTATTGGTTTTGTTTAAGCCCGTTTTGTAGTCTACAATTTTGTAATTTCCTTCACTGTCACGCAAAACAGCGTCTATTCTACCGTTAAAAACAATGTTCGGAATTTCTTCGAGTTGAAAAGCAAAAGATTTTTCGCATACAGCCTCAACAGGCGGTTTGTCAAATCCGCCCGACATGTCATAATCCTCGATTGCATCTTTAAAATTGTTTTTCATTTCCTCTAAGGCAAGTTTTGAAGATGCCTCAACCAAATCAACATCAATTTGACTAAAACCTATATCAAATGCCGCTTGCGGATTTTCCTGAGCATTTAAAAGCACCTCGCACAAAGAAAGCGCCGTATCCTTTGTATACTTGTTTAAAAATCTTTTGTTCATTACCTCAAACACAGCGTGAACAACACTTCCGTAACTTGCCGCAAACGCAGACGGCTCTTTAAGATTCAAAAGATTTTTGTAATAATACTTGCGAGGACAATTCAAAAATGTATTAATTGCGGAAGGGTTGAGCTTTAAAATATCCTTATCATTAACAACTTTTTGACAGTCTTGCACACATATTTCAGTTTTAGATTCATCATTGTGAACAAGCGATTTTGGATTTTCCACATTGTTTTGCAATTTTAAAGAATCGTTTTTCGAAAATTCTTTGTTTTGCTCCGCTACTGTTTTGTCCTGAGCCTGAACAGCGGTTTTAAACACAACGGAAGGCTGTACCTGTTTTTGAGATTCATAAGCGTGTGTACTAAGGGTCAATTTTTTGTTTTCCAAATTAATTACACGCAAAAAAGCTTCGTACTTGTTTGCAAAAAATATTTCATCAACCTTTATAAAGCTGTCAAACTCAGGGTTTAGTGCTTTTAAAGCATTGGAGAAAATATTGTTCGCCTGTTCGGAAATAAAAGGGTAAGAAGGGTTTTGTGCAGGGAAATTGTTCTCGGTCAAACCTGCAACATAAACGTATTTATAATTTTTTTCTTCTGTAAAATCCGAAGTAATTGATTGAAGCGAAACGGCATTGTCTTTTTGCAGCTTCCCGACCTGTTTTAAAAACTCTTTAAAAGCCTCAAAATCAGGCTGTGCTTGTAATATAACATCATAAAGATTTTGAATTTCTTCCAAACTTTTGATTTTTTGAAAAATCATTTTTTGGACTTCACTATCATCAATTTTTGCAATTTTGCTGTTAATAACAAGTTTTACCGCTTCGGCATAGTTGTTATTTAAGTACAATTCGTAAAAATGCTTAAACAATCCGAACTCTTTGTTCAAACTTTCTCTGTCTTTCTCGTCAAATTTTTGTATGTTTGCAAAAATCAATTCTACCAAAGATTTTGAGGAATTTTCTTTTGTCGCAACAAGTTTGTCCAACACATAAACATTGCTGACAACTTCGGTTGCAACGTTTTTTACTTCTTCGTCAAATTCCGCAAGTTTAATTTCTTTTAAAGCTTTTAAACAAGTGATATTTTTAAACTCGGCAGAGGAAAACTCTTTTATATTTAGTAATTTAAGAATTTCTGCCATTTTGTGATATACGGAAATTTTATATTTAATGTTTTCATATTCTTCATGATAAACAGCGCTGATTACGGGGATTTTTGCGGCTTTTAGCATATCTTGGATTTTTTCTCTCATTTGAGTTTTGTCGGCAAAAATTGCAATATCTTTGTAATCGGCTTGTCCTGATTCAATTTTATCTTTTATTTCTTCAATAATATAAGCACATTCGCTTTGAACATCGGGAAATTCTATACATTCACAATTCTTGTGTTGTTTTATTTTGGCGCTGATATCCGCTAAAGACACGGTTTGACTGCTATTATTTTTATAAAAAGGAAGTTTAAATCCGTTTTGCTCCATTGTTTCAATGTAAGCTTCATAAAGCTTTGAACAAATTTGCAAACGGGCTTTATCGATAGTTGAAATATCAACTGTTTGTACAGTTTGTTCAAATATTTTTGGAGAAATTTTTAAAACATACAATCCGTTAAAAGTATTCAATAAATCATGGAAAAATATATCGGATTTTGTAAGACAAAAGAGAGTTTTGTCCTCTGCAAAAAACTCTTTGGCTTTTGTTTTTAAAATATTTAAAGCAAAAAACGAATGGTTTTTATTGTCTGTTTTATTTTTCTGGACATGTTCAATCATGTTTTTGCCGCCTTTACACAAGCAAATCGTTATCTTTGATAACACGCAAAATATGTTCCGGTTTTATTGCCATAAGACAAGGATTAATTTCTTTGCCGTTGTATTCTTTTATCTTACATTTTCTTCTGTCACAAGGAATACAGTCTAAATCGGCACTGACTGCAAAATGATTTATACCCCATGGGCCTGTTCTTCCAACACTTGAAGCACCATAAAGCCCGATACAGAAAGGTTTTTTAACGGCTGTTGCAATATGCAATGGACCTGTATCACCGGAAACAACTACATCAGCCAAAGAAAACAGCGCAGCAGACTCTAAAATACTATACTTTCCTGCCGTAACAACAATATCGGGATGAAGATTCTCAAACACCTTAACAGCTTTAATATCTTCTTTTGAACCCGAAACAACAATTAAACAATTGTATTGTTCTATTAAATCAAGCGCAAGTTCTTTAAAATACTCCATTGGCCATTTTCTGCCGTGGCGTGCTGCACTTGTTTGGGTGTTTAAGATAACAATTTTTTTATCTGTCGGAAAATCTGCCCTAACTTTGTCTACAACCTCTTGAGGAAGCTCCAGTTCAAGGTTTTGAGGGTTTTCAAGCTCTTTGATTTTCTTTCTTGCCGTTTCAAAAAAGTTTTCTACTGCGTGGAGCTTAAAGGTTTTTTTGTAAACAACCTGAGATTTTGCACCTGCCAAAAATGCCAAATACCTGAACCTGATTGACGGCTGTAAATTAACAATCAGGTCGTATTTTTGTTTTCGAAGTTCCAATCCCAATTTTGTAAGGTATTTATAATCTTTACCTTTAAGTACATAGACATGGTTCAAACGAGAATCATGTTCAATAAGTTGAGCCGGCACTTTACCCGTAACATAATCAATTTGAGCATTAGGGTTGTAATTTTTTATACTTCTGAAAATATTTGAAGTGTGGACAACATCACCGATTGCACCATGTCTTATTATAAGTATTTTTTGATATTTATGATTCATATAACTGCTAATCTCCGATTGTTTTATAAGATAAATTCGTATATATAGTCATCCATAATATAACCGCCACCAATATCTGTTTCAACCGAACCCGTTCTTACAAAGCCAAGTTTTTCATAAATACAAACAGAAGGAATATTGTATTTGTTTACCGTCAATGTGATTTTAGGCAATTCCAGTTCTGCAGCTATCTTGGTGATTGCGTTATTAAAAGCTTTACGAGCATAGCCTTTGCCTCTATGGTCTTTGTCTATATAAAATTTTGACAAAAACAAGTTATCTTTTTGTTTTTGAACGGCAAAATAACCAAAATTTTCTCCGTCCTCTTCCAAAAAATAATATTGGTATTTTTGAAAAGCAATTTGAGATTTAACTACTTCTTCCGATTGGAATTTTTCCAGCATGTAATCAATTTGATTTTGCGTAATAAAACAGACGGAATATTCATTCCAAATATCCCTTGCCAGTACGCAAAGCTCTTTTATTTGTTCGTCTGTTTCTACTTTAACCCAATCAAACATGATTATTCCTTTTATCAAAACCTGCTGAATATGTTGAATACAAAGTTTTAAATTTACCTTATATGTAAAATTAGAGAATGTATTCGAACAACAATGAGCAAGATTTGTCTGAGGGCTATTTAATTATAACAAATACATTCGTCAGGCTGAACTTGTTATAACTTTTCATATAAAATTTCGCTCTATCTTTCCGCAGAAAGTTTTTCTCTAACTTTTGCTTCCACTTCCGCCAGAACTTCGGGATGTGCTTCAAAATATTCTTTTGCTTTTTCACGTCCCTGTCCAAGTTTTTCTTCATTGTAACTAAACCAAGCACCTGCTTTTTTTACAATTTCCATGCTAACGGCAACATCAAGAATACAGCCGAGTTTGCATATGCCTTTGCCGAAAATAATATCAAATTCGCAAGTTTTGAATGGAGGCGCAACTTTGTTTTTTACAACTTTTACTCTTACTCTGTTTCCGATATCCTTGTCATCTTTTTTGATTGAATCACATCTTCTGATATCCAAACGTACGGAAGAATAGTATTTCAATGCGTTACCGCCTGTTGTTGTTTCGGGGTTGCCATACATAACACCGATTTTTTGACGTAACTGGTTGATAAAAATAACAGTAGTGTTGGTTTTGCCGACAATACCCGTCAATTTTCTCAAAGCCTTACTCATCAAACGTGCCTGCAAGCCCATTTGTTGATCTTCCATAGCTCCTTCGATTTCCGCTTTTGGAACAAGTGCCGCAACAGAGTCAATTACAACAACATCAACAGCCGACGAACGAACAAGTTCTTCTGCAATTTCGAGTGCCTGTTCACCTGTATCGGGTTGTGAAATTAAAAGTTCATCAACATTTACGCCCAATGCACGAGCATACTCAGGATCAAGCGCATGTTCTGCGTCCACAAATGCAGCGATACCGCCTTTTTTTTGACATTCAGCAACAATATGCTGTGCCAATGTTGTTTTACCTGATGCTTCAGGACCATAAACCTCAATTACACGTCCTCTGGGTACACCGCCTATGCCCAATGCAAGGTCTAGTGCCAATGCGCCCGTAGGAATAGCATCACAAGCGACCGTAGTTTTGTCGCCAAGCTTCATGATTGAGCCTTTACCAAAATCTTTTTCAATTTTTTCAATCGCAAGTTTTAACGCTTTATTTTTTTCTTCAGAAACGGCAACTGTTTCTGTATCTTTTTCTTTTACTGCCATTAGTGTATTTCTCCCCAATTCGATAGTGATAATAGCACTATTTTACAGCATTTTGATGATTTATTCAAATAGTTAATTTTGATTTCTATGTAACGATAATATGTGTTATGTAAAATTATTGTTCAGAGGGTGATTTTTTTATAAATTTTATCAACTTGCATAGTTTTTTTTCTTACGTTCATTTTCTTTCTTTGTTTTGCAGGCAAAGAAAGAAAACGAACCAAAAGAAAGAAACTCGGCATTATCAAAAGAGCTTTTAAAGTCTTTGTTCGAAAATTTCTCGGCACAAGACCGAGTAAATTTTCTTCAAATCCTTAAAAAGCTCTAATCATAACTACAACGGCAAAGCCGTACTACGCCTACGGCGTGCAAGGGAACCTTGCTGTGAGTTACCATCACACCTTCCCTATTTCATATTTAAATATAAGGATATAGGTTTTTACATAACACATATTATCAATATATAAAAAATCCCGTCCTTGCATAAGGACAGGATTTTAAATTTTAGTTTAAAAAAACTATTTCAATTCAACTGTAGCGCCTGCAGCTTCTAATTGTTTTTTAATAGCTTCAGCGTCTTCTTTTTTAACGCCTTCTTTGATAGCTTTAGGAGCAGCATCAACTAAATCTTTAGCTTCTTTCAAGCCAAGACCTGTGATAGCTCTTACTTCTTTCAATACAGCGATTTTGTTAGCACCTGCAGATGCCAATACAACGCTTACTTCAGAAGCTTCTTCAGCACCGCCTTCAGCAGCACCGGCAGCAGGAGCAGCAGCAACTGCAACAGGAGCAGCAGCAGATACACCGAATTTTTCTTCCATAGCTTTTACTAATTCAGCTGCTTCTAACAAAGTTAATTTTTCAATTGATTCTAAAATAGATTCTACACTCATGATTTTCTCCTTTATATTGTTGAGTATTTTGTACTTAGATTGATGTTGGGCTGAAAGCCCAACCTACAGCTTCGTTTTATTCACAACGTCGCTGATATAATGTTACGGTGTTGTGTCGATCACCTACGTGACCTCCGTCACACCTTCACACCGACTTACGCTGATTTTTTCTTAGCCACAGCGTCGATAGCTCTTACCAAGCTGCTCATTACAGCATTTACAGAGCCAACAATACCTGTAGCAGGTGAATTTACGCAGCCAAGCATTTTTGCGTAAAGTTCTTCTTTTGAAGGTGTTTTAGCCAATGCATCAACTTGTTTTGCATCAAGCAATTGACCGTCTAAAGCACCGCAAATAACTTCTGCTTTTTTCTTATCTTTGATGAATTTTGCAACAACTTTTGCTGCAGAAACTTCGTCATCAAAACCGAAAGCAATAGCTGTGGATTCTTTCATAGAATCAGCAAGAACTTCAAAATCAGTTCCTTTCATAGCTATTTTGGCTAATGTATTTTTTGTAACCGTATAATCTGCACCTACTTTTTGAAGTTCACGTCTTAAGTTTGTGATTTCTTCTACGGTAAGACCTTTGTAGTTAGTTACAACAGCTACTTTAGCCTTTTGCGCATAATCTTTGATATGTGCAATTTTTTGTTCTTTAAAGGCTTTTGTTGCCATGATTTGCTCCTTTATGTTTTCTCTAATTGTGTCGACCTAAATCATTTTTAAAATTAGCATAAAAAAATGACTCCACGTAAACCGCAAAATCATCAGAAATAAACAATTTAAGTTGTTTTCTGCAATAAAGCTCTGCCTTATGCAGATTCCTGACCTCGACAGGTATATTTAAGGGAGTTCGGCAGTCTGTAAATAATTACCTTTACCATTCCCCCGCCTGTTGTCTGCGGTTCGTACATGTAATAATATTCAAAACATGTTTTAAATGCAACCATGCCAATAAAAAACAGGTAACAATTTTTAATATTGCACCTGCTTTCAATTTTTAAAATTTACTTAAAATTCAGATAATTGGGATTTTACCCGACATCATAAATCTTGCTCCGGCTTATGCTTATTTTACAATTGCATTAGCAACTGCATCAGCCTTTGCAGCTCTTTTATGATTGATAATTTTGTTAACTGCAGCACCAATACCAAGACCTATAAGTGTTACCACAGCAATACCCATAGGAATACCAATTGCAATTGCAGCTTTAGCAGACCTTTTTACTGTATTTTTAGCTATTTCTCGGGTAAAATTATTTTCTCTTAATGCTTTATATGTATTTAAATATATGTTTTTAAATTGTTGAGGCATATCATTTTTAACTGCTTTGTAAGCTGTTGTTGTTGCACTGAGCAGACCCCATGTTGCTCCAACGCCTGCACCGATTTTTGTTGCTTTACTTGTTCTTTGATATTCATTACCGTTTTTTGTAACTGCTGTTTTACCGAATGAAACTGCTTGAATTGCCATATTAAAAGTTCCTTTTATAATTTGCTACACTTATTGTAAAGCAGAACATGATATTTTTTGCTAGTTCAGGCAGGTTAATTTACATAACTTATTAATTAAGACTTTTTAATCATTTTTATTATCGGGAAGATATTTAACAAAATATGAAAGTACTGCAGGGATTGCTGAAATCACAAGCAATGTCTTTATAATACCCGTATTTTGAGCAAAAAATCCGATTAAGGGCAGCATTACACCTACAATCCCCCAGCTAAAACCGCCTATAAAACCTGAAATCATACTTTTATACTGAGGCATGGTCTTTTGCGCCATAACCATATTTATCGAAACAGACAGCATTGTCACAAACCCTGTTAAGACATATATTACAAAAGATACAACAGGCAAAATCTTTACCAACATCGCAAAAATCGTAGTTAAAATGAACGGTACAATCAGTGATGTATAAAATACATTTTTGTAACCGATAATTTTTTCATACTTACTGCTGACATAAGTCCCTAAAGCTCCAACCGTCAAAAACGCAAACACCGCAATCCCGATTTGAAAAGCATTATAGCCCAAATCCTTCCAATAAAACGGTAAAAGTACGCTAAAACTTGAAGCTACAAGTGATTTTAAAGCTGATACCATGATAAGTATTCTTATTGTCTTATTGGAAAAAATATCTTTAAGAGCTTGTTTAAAAGAAGACTCGCTTTTAATTTCCGTTTTGTCACTGACTTTCGGAACACAAACAAAAACAGCAAAAGCAAACAATACACCCCAAATAGCAGAAAAAGGCAATTTTGATATTCCGAAAAACTGCGTAATTGTTGAAGAAATTATAGGTCCTACAGAATACCCGATTGTTCCCGCCGCAATAAAAATACTCATGTACTTGGCAAGTTTTTTACCGCTAAACCTTACAACAAATCCTGTTGCCTGAGGATGATAAAACCCTACGCCAATTCCGCCTATAATCAAGCATAATGCCAATTGCCAGATATTGCGAACAAGTCCTGTTAACGACAAAAACACCGACGCCATGATGATTCCCCAAAAAATAAAAAATCTTTTGCGCCATTTGTCCGCAATAAAACCAAACACAGGCTGCATCATAGAAGAAAACAACTGCGAAGCACTAAGCGCACATGTTGCCGCCGCAAGGGTTGTGCCTATATTTGCTACAATAAACGGCAAAATCGGATTTATAAAACCCGAATAACTGTCTACAACTCCATGCCCGAGTGTAAGCCACGCAACGGCTTTTTTATTTTCCTGTATGTTTAAATCTTCTGTGTTTTCTTGCGGCATAATGTAACCTTTAATTAAATGTTAGGATAACCTTACTTTTATCACAGACATAAAAAATGTTCAATAGGTTAGGTGCGGATATTTTAAGATGTTGGGGTAGAAACCCCAACCTACCAGCTCCGAAGAACACACCCTAAGCCTTTTTATAGCCCGAGTTATCGAGCTCGGGTGAAAATTAGATTCTGTATGAATGAAGTATCAAGTTTAAAATTATTATTCTTGTGAACTATAAACTTCTAATGTTTATAATGCCTTATTCCTGTTGTAATCATGGCAATTTCGTATTTATTTGCACAGGCAATAACATCTTTTTCTTTAATATTTCCACCCGATTGAATAATACCGCTGATTCTGCATTGTGCTGCAGCAAGAATACTATCAACTGACGGGATAAAGCCGTCACACGCAATAACGGCTTTTTTAGCACCGTCACAAGCTCTGTTCAATGCGGTTTCAACGGAATCCACCCTGCTTGTTTGTCCGCCAACAATAGAAAGTGTTTTAAAATCTTTTGCTATTACAACAGCGTTAGTATTTACGTGTTTTGCGATTTTCCAAGCAAAAACCATATCCTCAATCATTTCGGCATCAGGCTTTGTTTTTGTCACAACTTTAAAAGTATCTTTGTCCAACTCTTTATTATCGGTTTCCTGCACAAGCGTGCCGAAAGGAGTAACGATAATTTCTTCTTCCTGCATTGTTCTGATTGTTTTTAAAGGCGTTATTAATTTTATAATTCTAAGATTTTCATTCTTTTTAAGAATTTCAACAGCCTCATCATCAAACTCAGGAGCAATAACTGTATCAAGGCACACAGCACTAGCGTGTTTTGCGATGTCTTTATCTACGGGTTTTGAAAAAGCAACCGTAGCACCGAACGTACTAATAGGGTCTGTGTCAAAAGCTTTTAAATATGCGCCGTTAAGACTTTTATCCAAAGCGACTCCGCAAGGCGTATTGTGTTTTACGATAACCACTGCATTTACATCATAAAACTCTGCCGCAAGTTTTGTTGCGCAATTTATATCCAAAAAATTGTTGTATGAAAGCTCTACTTGTGATAAATTTTCAAATTCGGCATTGCCTTCGTTGTGATACAAAAAAGCCTTTTGATGAGGGTTAGAGCCATATTTTAATGCTTGCGGTTCTGCTTCAAAAAATTTTGCATAATTATCGTTCATAATTTATCCTTTTACTGTTTTTTTGTTAATTATTTTACTAATTTAGCATAAAAATTTCTAAGGTAACGACATTCTCTTAATTAAGAAATAAAATAAATCATTTTTAAAAAATAAACGTAATGTTTTTTAACAAACTGACAAATTTTTGTTTTTTTTGCTTTTATATTCATATCAATATTAAAAAGGAAGGTGTGTATATGCAAATTGTTTCAACAAACCCTATGTATACGGTTATGAAAGGTCAAAACGGCTCAACTATAATTCAATATGACAATCCAAATATGAGAGATGAAGAATGTACTTATACTTTTAACAAAGATGGCAGTGCTTCTTGCGTTTCAAATGCGTGGGGAACAAAAACAGAGCTTCCAAAAGATACTTTTGTTGATGACGGCAAAGAGGTTTCACCGGAACAACTTGTAAAAGAATTTAACGATTATTATGCTTATTGCAAAAAAAATAATATAAAAATTATGGCATAACTTAATTATTTTCGATAATTTAATCAATTTTTGGGCAATAAATGTTTTTATACCAATATACAAAGGTAGATGTTAATGAAATATTTATTTAACCCTTATACATTAAATAAAAACAATCCTAATATAATTCCCAACAGTAATCATGTCGCCTTCAAAGCTAAACCTTCCGAAGAAACAGCAGAAAAAACTGATGACAATGGGTTAAAATTGGCAAGCAATGCTATTTCATCAATTGGTATTGCTAGTATTACAATGTCACAAAAAGAAAAACAAGAATATATAGCATCTTTAACAAAAGAAGATATACAATCCCGATTGGATTCCGGTATGTCTGCAGCACAAATACAAAAAGACTTAAAAATAAGTGCCGGCACTTATCAAAAACTGCTGCATAAATTTGAAATAAAAACTTCCCAATTATCCGCTAACGAAACATGCCGAAATATAACAAAAGAAGATATAACAACCCGCCTAAATAAAAATATGGGGTCTATCGAGATTTGCAAAGATTTAAGTATTTCGCACAGCACTTTTATAGCTAAATGCAGAGAATTCGGGATTCAAACCAAACACCTTGAAGCAAAAGAAAAATTAGCATCTATATCCAAAGAGCAATTAACCGATGCAATAGAAAGATTAAAAAGCCGCAAAGCCGTTTGCGCTGAACTTGGTATTACAGAAAAACAATATGTATCTCTTTGTAATAAATATGGTATTAAAACAGAAGCTGCACTGGTAAAAGAACGTGCAGCCGCTATCACAGAAGAACAACTCAAAGATTTATTAATCGAACAAAAAAAAACACGAAGTATTGCCGCAAAAGAACTGGGCGTAGCAGTTACAACAATAGACAGGCTTATTGTAAAATTCGGACTCCCAATTAAATCGGAATTAGAAAACAAACAAGAAATTATTGCAAAAATAAGTGTCGAACAATTAAAAGAACTGGAAAATTCAGACCTTACAATAAAAGAAAAAGCCAAAGCATTAAATATTGGTGTAACTACTTACTTAAACTTATTGTACAAAATGGGGCTAAAACAATTAACACAAGAGGAACTTGCTTTAAAAAGCAGAATAGAAACGCTCCTTGCCCAAAATAAAACAATGAAAGATATCGCAAATGAATTGAATATTTCTTATTCATCATTACACAATTTTATTGACAAATTTTCCATAACTACTCCGAAAAAAGAAATCCATTCTAATATCTCATCAATTGACAAAGAAAAATTTACTAAAATGGTTAAATTAGGTTTTTCTAAATCCGATATAAAAGAGGAATTTAATATTTCAGAAAATACCTATTATAACATGATTTATAAACTAAATTTATCAACAACTTTAAATTCTTCTAAAAATGACATTAATGATGTGTCAAAAGAAGAATTTTTAGAGTTAATTAATAAAAATTGTTCACGCAGCGAAATATGTATGCGACTAAATATTTCAAAAAATATGTATCGACGTCTTTTAAGCAAATACGGTATTATCACGCCTCAAACAGCAATAAATGAACATGTTAATTCCATAACCAAAGAAGAACTTAGTTTGTTGGTTGAACAGGGTTACAAAAAAGAAACCATTTGCGAAATGTTAGATATTTCAAGCGGAAGTTACACTAAATTAATGAAAAAATTTAAAATTCCAAACCGTAAAATTCAAGAAAGAAAAAATATTGCACAAATTTCGCAAAAAGAACTTGAAGCATTATTAGATAAAATGAGTCCTTATGCTGCAAGCAAAGTCCTAAATATATCAACGGCATCTGTTTACAGAATAATGTTAAAATTCAAAATACATCCTTCTCAAACACAAATTCCGCAAGGTAAGGATTATGAAAATTTTTCGGAAGAAGAATTAAAAAATAAACTGCTGGAAACAATGCCCCAAAATTTAGACCCTGAAAAAGAACATGTTTTTGAAGATATTATTTATTTTGCTTTAGGTCAAAATTTCACTGATGAAAGCAAAATATTAATCGTAAATTTAATTAAATTATTAGAAAAAATCAATAATAATTCTATTTCAATAAACGATAGTTTAAACAATAACACAGTTAATAAATTTTATCTTTTAATGCAACAAGATGCTGAAACAAAACAAAAGCAGGAAGATTATTTAAAATATTTGCAGCAAAGAATTCAAGAAGAAATTTCTCAGTCATCAAACAAAGAATTATCTAATATTTTAAACAAATATATCCCACATTCGACAGAAGATGAAAGTTTATCAAAAGCAAAATATATTTTAAACACTATTGACAAATATGATGATATCCAAATTGCAGTAAAAATTTTAACTTATTGGGAAGCAAAAAACAACCAAGATGAAATTTTACCATATGCTGAAAAATTTGCTTCTGTAAATGAAGGTTCTATTGATGAAACAAAAGCCGGAGAATACATATTAAGCGTTCAAAGGTTTATAGAAATAACTAATGATGAATCAGATGAAAATTATCGTGAATATGTAAATATTATAAAAAGTAAATTAATCGATAAAGGTAACAATAACTATCCAAAAGCTGTAGAATTATTAGAAATCTATAACAACATTTCTGATACATTTAAACCTCTATTATTAAATGAAGCAAAACAACACAATAAATACAACAGCAAGACTTTTAGTAATACAATTAAACAATTGGAAGAAAAAATTAAATTCTGTGATATTGATAATGTTTCAATTATTGAATTTTATCACCCCCGCAGCGGAAAAATGATGAAGTGCGCAATCCTTCCAAAAGCTAAATATGAATGTTGGCAATATTGCGTTGAACATTATAACCAAAATGCATTTAAAAGATTTTATGATTTTATGGACAAATTCTATGAAAGTGCTTCTAAATGGGCAAAACAGGAATTTGGCTCCGGCGGAATAAAAAGCATTACAAACAAAAAAAGTGTCTTTAATGAAATAAAAATCAAAGGCGGTCAGGAATTTAGCGATTGGCGGCTATATTCAACATCAGCTGATTCCTCTTTATATGATTCATGCCTAAAAGATATCGACAAAGAGTTTATATTTGATACTTTTAATAATCATGAATGGTTGACTAATCAAGACTAATATAAAATTAATATCGAATCTCGACGGCAGAAAATGTTTTTTTAATAAAATAAGAAACGCGCCCAAGGACTCCGTTAAAAATGTGTCTGTGACACATTTTGAATGGAGGCAGGCAAAATCAGAAACGAAGTTTCTGTGTGCCGTATAATAATTAATATCGAATCTCTACGGCATAAAATTAACAATTATTAAAATAAGAAACGCGCCCGGAGAGATTCGAACTCCCGACCTTTTGGTTCGTAGCCAAACGCTCTATCCAACTGGGCTACGGGCGCATTATTAAATTGTCATTTCGATATAAAGCAATCCCTATACAGCACGGAGAAACTTCGTTTCTCACTTAGCTTGCCTCTATTTGACTTGACATTTAGTCAACTCAAAACAGAGTTCTTGGACGCATTATTAAATTGTCTTAAAATCATCATAACGCAAACAAATTTTTTTGTAAATTTTATTTTAAAATCCAAGTTTGTAGTTTTGTTGGTTTTAAGAGGTCTTCTTTATCAGGCCAATCTGTGTACAAATCAGAATAAATATCTTCTCTTGAGATATCTCCGACAAACTCTATCTTTTGTGTACGTTTTGGCAAGTCTTCACAAGGGACGTCATTGTATTGTCCGCCCATAACAATTCGAATATTATCACGACCCGTTACTTCTTTTGCAACATTAGCCGCATATTGAGTTATTGCATCCCTAAGTTGCAAACCTACTTTATCAGAAGGTTTTTGGGCATTATTAATTTCAATATTATCTATAACAAATATTGGTTTTCCGTTTTCATCTTTTTCAAAAAAGCAAAGAGCATTACCGATTGTTTTACCTGACTCATTGTCAACCAGCTCAATCATATTAAAGGCTGTATTCATAAGATAATAAGGCATTGCGGTTCCGTTTCCGCCACCCATACCAATACAACAGGTAGAATAATTACCTTGAAAAATATCTTTTTGAGGTACTCTGTCCCACATTTTTATTTTTACATCTATGTTTTTAGCTCCGCCTGTATCGGATACATTTTCTATATCTTTTACTCTTTGGTTAAAGTGGTCTAAAATTGTTAAAGTATTCCCTGCTGCAGCAGCACGTTTGGGGTCAGGGTTTTGCGCATTGCCCTGTGCTCTTTTCCATACAGGGTCAAGCGCTTTTATCACACCTGAAATAAATTCTTTTGTTTTTGCTTTGCTTGAAACACAGTCTTGTGGAATAAAGAATTTGTTGTCTTTAATATACTTGGCATATTGTTTGTCAATAAAGCCTTTGACAGGACCTTGACGCAAGGTTTCTATGTCTTCCAAGAATTGTTTTTGTATTTGCGAAAGCTGCTCTTTGTTATCATCTTTTGCTTTAAAAACAACTTCATTTTCTTGAGAAGGCTTTAACCATTTGTCATAATTCATGCCCAAATCCGCAAATTTTTTGCGGGTAACAGCGTTTGCTTGACCGTAAACATTACTTGTATCTTGAATATATTGTCTAAAATCGGATAAATTCCCGACTCGTAAAATATCCGAAAATGCTTCGTCTTTTTCTTCTTGAATTTCTTTTGAAAGAAGGTGAATATACCTTGTATCCCAACCCGTTAGCTTTTCTTTGGGAATAGACACAATTTCTTCTTCCGTTAAACCTGCATTTTTCATTATTTGATTGAACAAATCAATATTTAATCGGGCAAAATCAACCTTGCCGGAATCAACCATAGCTTTTATTTTATCGGTAGAAAGATTATTGTCTTTGTATGCTTGCAATAAATCAATAAACCCGATTTTTTGAGCAGGCAAAAACGGCTTTCCGTCAATATTTACGGAATTATTTAAACCTGACAACAAATCCAAATCCGCACAACCAAATTCTTGAATTATACCAAGATATTCTCTTGCATCATCAAAACGCATTCTTAAAAGATGATTTACGGCTTCTTTGTCAGTTGCTGAGGAAAGCACCATTAAATTGTTTTTGTTCTTGTGAAAAAAGTTATTAACGGTAATTTTCATTTCTTCTTCTGTCAAATTTTCGCCGTTAACATATCTGTCAGGATGTTCAAGTACAATATTTTTCTGATTTTCAACAATATTTTCAGCCGGCTTGTAATCTCTTAAAGCAAGCCACAATGTGCTTTCTTGTTTCATCATCTCTATAAGATTTTGAGGGGGTATATTACCTTTTAAAAGTATGTCAAAAACCGCATCTTTGTTGATTTCTGTTATACCTTGAAAAAGTCTTACTTTATCTTTTATATCTATATTAGGGAAATCGGTTGTAAAAAATTTGTGTGCATATTCTTTACAATCAAAAAGTTTATTTTTTTGTAATGTTTCGTTAATATTTAATATTTTATCGTCAATATTGTATCCAAACTGCAATTTATTATAAAAATTGGGTTTAAGATTTGTGTAACAATCCAATATTGCTACACAATCATTAATATCTAAATCACTGTATTCGGGGTTCAAATTTTTTACGGATTCACAAACTGATTTATACTCATTGTTAATTGCTTCATCACTAAATTCGTCAAAAAGATATAATGCACCTGAAACAATAGGATTATTTTTTTGTTTTATTGCTGCATCCAAAATATCGGGGTTTTGAGAATATTCAAGACTACGTCTTAAATCTTGCGGATGAATTTGCCCGTACAAACCTTTTTCTTTTAATTTGTCAAAACAACTTTCATAATTTGCATAATCAATTCCACGCCAAACTTGTGACATATAATCATCCACTGAATATTTTGAATCTTTTCCGCCGTAAAATTCTTGAAGCTTGTGTATAAAGTTTACACAATCATCATATTTTGGCTCATTTGTTGTAAAATCGTGAGCAAGCAAAGCATAAGCGCCGGTATCTTTTGGACAACCTCCAACCTCTGCAAATGCCTGTGCAACTTTTGTTATGCCTTCTAAATCAACGTTTTTATCTTGTTTTAACCATTTAGATAAATCACTATATATACTTTGATTTTTAGGAATTTTGGCAATTGTGTTGAGCAAATTTGCCATAGCTTTCGGATTTTCCATAAAATCTTTATCTTTTGCCATTTTCATTATTACATCTGAATGACTAATTTTTACTTTGTCGGCACACTGACGAATAAAATCTGACGATGCTTGAGCAAAAGGCAGGTTAATAACATCAATATAACGTTCCATATTCATTGGTGTTATATTAGAAAAATCAAAACCGTATTTTTTTATATCGGCATTAATCTTTTTTAACTCATCCAACAAAACAACAGGGTCTTGTTTAACCGTAACAAATTTAATATTATTATCATGAATTAATTTTATTTCTTTTTTTAATTTTTCAATAAATTGAGGTGTAACCTGTTCGGGATGTTCCAACAAGTCAGCCGAATAAACACTAAACTCATCACCCAATTCATCATTAAGTTTTTTCATCGCAAGCAATTGCTTGTCATTAGGATAGCAGGAATTTTCATTATTATACGAAATAGTGCGATAGACAGTTTCAAGCGAATCGTCTGTTAATTGTGTAATTTTTAACGCTGTATCAGCCAAACTAACATCTTCTGAAAAACTATTTAAAACATCCAAAGCATCCTCTTTTTTTAAACCATATTGTTCAAATAATAAATCAATATTTTTTTGAGTGATATAATCAACCGCCTCCAATTCTTTAGGATTTTTTAGAGAATATTCCAAAGCCTTTAAAATGCCTTCTTTAGACATTTCTAACCCATAAGATGTAGTTGCATTATTTTTAACAACATCAAAAGATTCCGCAACAATATTTATAAACGGATATTTTTTTCTTAATTCGGTACATTCTTCCGGCGAAAAACCAAATTCTAACAGTATTTTGTCTGCGGTTTCGTCATTAATATGTTCATTACTCAAAATATCCTTTATTCCCAAAAGCTTTACAGGCTCTTGAGCAGCAGGTAAGTTTATATGCAAAAGCTGGCTTCTGCCCAATTGTTCGGCAGCAGCGTCATCATGCATTTGAGCGGAATGTTCTCTTGGCTGTACATCGGATTTTGATGACTCTTGAGAGGTTTGCACTTGAGCCTGTTGAACCCTTAAATGTGCATAATCACCGTTAATATTGTTGTCCATTTTTATTCCTTTTCCATTCCGCAAAATGTTTAAACTTCACACTTAGTTATTTCGACAGTTTTAAGCAAAAACTTTATACAAATATAATTATTCTTTACAAAACGTAACTTATTTTGTTACTGAAAAAGTTCTTCGCCTATGGTTTAATATTTATAAGAAAAGGGGAATGGAAGAATTATGCAATACGTACCGTTACATTTACATACGGAAAACAGCTTACTTGACGGTGCTATCCGCATAAAAGAGCTTTGCAAATTTGCAAAAGAAAACGACATGCCTGCAGTTGCATTAACAGACCACGGCAACATGTACGGTGCAATTCAAATGTACGAAACAGCCAAAGAAATGGGAATAAAACCGCTTATTGGCTGTGAATTTTATGTATATGACGGTGACATTACGGAAAAAAATCCTGCAAAAACTCACCCCTATCACCTTGTATTGATAGCAAAAGACCAAACAGGCTATAAAAATCTGGTAAAACTTGTATCTATCGCAAAATGCGAAGGTATGTATTACAAACCCAGAATAAACCACGACTATATTGAAAAACACCACGAAGGTTTAATCTGTCTTTCGGCTTGCGTTCAAGGCGAAGTCGCACAGGGCTTTATTCGTGGAGACAAAGAAGCATCTTACGAAGCCGCAAAGTTTTATAAAGGGTTGTTTGGAGATGACTACTATATAGAGCTGCAAGACCATGGCTTGGAAAAACAAAAGATAGCCAACCCCGGATTGATTGAACTGGCTAAAGAACTTGGCATAAAAATGGTTATCACAAATGACAGCCACTACTTAAAAAAAGAAGATGCCGACTGGCATGACACCTTGCTTTGTATTCAAACAAACTCGCTTAAAGAAAGCAATGACCGTTTCAGATTCCCCAACAACGAGTTTTACGTAAAAACTCCCGAGCAACTGCGAGATTCCTTTAAATGGATGGAAGCGGACATGTTTGAGGAATGTATTAAAAACACTGTGGAAATTGCAGAAAAGTGCCATTTGATAATCGAAATGGGCAAATACCACATTCCTTATTTTGAAATTCCTGAAGGTCATACATCAGAAACTTTTCTTGACTATATGTGCATGAAAGGTATTAAAAAAAGGTACGGCGAATTGACTCCGGAACTGAAAGAACGCTTGGAGTACGAGCTTGGCGTTATCAACAAAATGGGGTTTGCCGAATACTTTTTAATCGTATCCGATTTTATCCAATATGCAAAACGCAACGACATACCCGTAGGGCCCGGTCGTGGTTCGGCAGCGGGAAGTTTGGTTTCTTACGTACTTGAAATTACAGACCTTGACCCTATCAAGCACAATCTGTTGTTTGAAAGATTCTTAAACCCCGAACGTGTAAGCATGCCTGATGTGGACGTGGATTTTTGTGTGGAACGCCGTGGCGAAGTAATTGATTACGTAACAAAAAAATACGGTGCGGATAAAGTTTGTCAAATCGTTACGTTTGGTACACTTGCCGCACGTAACGCTATGAAATCCGTTGCAAGAGTTTATGATATTCCTTATGCGCAAAGCAACCAGTGGGCACAGCTTATCCCAGGAGAACCTAAAGTTAAAATTGATGATGCTTTGCAAGAAGGCATGGAGCTTAAAAAGCTTTATGACACAGACCCGACTGTTAAAAAACTTGTGGACATGGCAAAATCCATAGAAGGTTTGAAAAACAATACAGGTATGCACGCTGCGGGTGTAATCATTTCCAAATTGCCGTTGTCGGATGTTGTACCCGTTGAACCTTCAAAAGAAGGGAACATTGTAACGGAATATACAATGATTGAAGACGAGCACATCGGCTTGTTAAAAATGGACTTTTTGGGGCTTAGGAACTTAACTATCATCCACAATGCTCTTAAAATGATCGAAAAAAGAACTGGCGAACACGTTGACATCAACAACATTCCGTTGGATGACGAAAAAACTTTTGAACTGCTTATTCGAGGAGAAACTGACGGTGTATTCCAGTTGGAATCTTCGGGTATGAAAAAACTTGTAAAAGACCTAAAACCTTCCGTTTTTGAAGATTTAGGCGCATTAGTGGCACTGTTCCGTCCGGGGCCTCTTGGTTCAGGTATGGTGCAAGACTTTGTAGACCGTAAGCACGGCAGACAAAAGATTGAATACGCTCACCCGCTTTTAGAGCCTATTTTAAAAGACACCTACGGCACAATTGTTTATCAGGAACAAATTATGCAGGTGTTCCAAACATTGGCGGATTACTCGTTGGGTGAAGCGGATAATGTACGCCGTATGATGGGTAAAAAACAGCTTGAAAAAATGGCTCAACAAAAAGGTGTGTTTATAGAACGCTCCGCAAAGCATGGTATGACGGAAAAAGGCGCAACAGAGTTATTTGAGCAAATAGAAAAGTTTGCGTCTTACTGCTTTAACCGAAGCCACTCTGCAGCTTATGCCTTTGTATCTTATCAAACCGCATACCTAAAAGCACACTACCCCGTAGAATACATGTCAGCTCTGTTGTCCAGCGTATCAAGTGATCAGGACAAAACTCAGCTTTATATTGCGGAATGTCAAAAAATGGGAATAAAAGTTCTTGCGCCCGATATCAATAAATCTAACGCAAAATTTACCCCTGACGGTGACAACATCCGTTTTGGACTTGCCTCTATCAAAAACGTTGGTGAAGGCGTTATTGAACTTATCGAAAAAGAACGTGAAACCGAAGACGGTGAATTTAAATCATTATACGATTTTTGCACTCGTATTGACTCAAAAGCCCTTAACACAAGGACAATGGAAAGTTTGATTAAATCAGGTGCATTTACCAACATTGAAAAAAGCCGCAAACAGTTAATTGAAAACCTTGAGTCTTTAATGTCTTCGGCAAAAAGACAAAACGAAGCCAAAATGCTCGGTCAAGGCAGTCTGTTTGCAGGCATGACAACAAGTACGGGTGTTGACCTTGATACATACACTCTTACGGGTAGTGACGAAGAATTTGACGACAGACAAATCCAAGCATTTGAAAAAGAATATCTTGGCTTTTACGTTACAAGCCACCCTCTGTCAAGCATTGAAGACAAACTTCCGTTTTTGACCACTCACAGCATTGCCGAACTTAAAGATATTCCAAACGACAAACCTGTAACAATTTGCGGACTTTTATCGCAAGTACGTCAAATTCCCACAAAAAAAGACCCGACAAAATTCTTAAAATCAGGGATAATTGAGGATTTAACAGGGAATGTTGAATTTGTTGCTTTTCACAAAACGCTTATAAACTATAATTCATTTATTGAAACAGAAAAGAAAGTAATCCTTTCGGGAAAAATTCAACGCCGTGACGAAGACCAATACAATATTATTGTAGACAGCGTAAAACCCGTAGACAACAGCAATATTGTCACACTTGAATTAAAAGAAGAAATGCGTTTTGAAGAACTTGTCGGCTTAAAAGATATGCTTGCGCATTTTAAAGGCAGTGACCCGCTGGTTATTCAACTAAAAGAGCCTGACGGAAAAATTACCCGAATCCTATCAGATTCACATTTTTGGGTGAATGCAGATAACGAACTTATCCATGCTGTTAACAATAATTTTGCGGGCAAAGTTGACATTTCCGTAAAATCATTGGATGAGTAAGCTTGTCAAATCATTACCGCTAAAAATTATTCCAATAAAAAAGCCCTCAAGAAATTGAGGGCTTTTTATTATTCTTTCAACAAGTATGTTAGCTTTACAAAACCAAAAAGCTTTCACACAAATGCTATTTTGCCATTTGGCTTGCAACTTCTTCTGCAAAATTGTCTTGTCTTTTTTCAAGACCTTCACCCAATACGTAACGGATGAATGATTTTACAGCCAATTTGCCTTCGCAAAGTTGAGCAACTGTTTGGTCAGGATTTTTAACAAACGGTTGTTCCAACAAGCATTTTGAAGCCATAAGTTTGTTGATTCTGCCTTCCACGATTTTAGCTCTGATATTTTCAGGTTTTTTAGCCAAATCTTCTTTACCCATTTCGATTCTTGTTTCTTCATCAATTACTGATTGAGGAATTTCTTCTCTTGAAACAAATTCTGGAGCATTAGAAGCAATGTGTAAGCAAATATCTTTTTCAAGAGTTTCATCAGCTTTGTCAGTGTTAAGCAATACACCGATTTTACCGTTGTGGATGTACGTTGCAGGGTTACCTTCAACAATTTCAAATCTTCTAACGGTAATTTTTTCACCGATAGTTGCAACTTTTTCTTTAATAAGATCTTCGATTTTTTTGCCGCAAGCTGCACAAGTAGAAGCCAATAAAGTATCTACATCAGCAGGTTTTGTTGCAACAACTTGTTTTGCTAAGTTTGCAACTAGTTCTTTAAACTCATCGTTTTTAGCAACGAAGTCTGTTTCACAGTTAACTTCGATAATAGCACCAACATTACCTTCTACGTAAGAACCTACTAAACCTTCTGCAGCAATTCTGCCCATTTTCTTTTCAGCAGATGCAATACCTTTTTGACGAAGGAATTCCATCGCTTTTTCCATATCGCCATTGTTTTCAGTTAATGCTTTTTTAGCATCGAGAATACCTGCACCGGTTTTTTCTCTAAGCTCTTTTACCATAGCAGCAGTTACTGTCATAATTTTTATCCTCTCTGTTTGATTTTTGTAAGTGTTACTTTAAAATCTGACGTCATGCAAAACTCAATTCAGCATCCGTAAACTATACAGCCTTTAAAATAAGTTCAAGATGACGATTAATTTATTTTTAAAAAAGTCGGCAGGCAGTTGCTCGCCGACTTTAAAAATATTGACTAAGCTTCTGTTGTAACTTCTTCCGTTACGCCTGCATCTTCTGCTTTAATAGCTTCAGCTTTAGCGCCAACGGCTTTGTTTTCTCTTAATTGTTTGCCTTCAAGAACTGCATCTGCAAGTTTTGCTGCAATCAATTTGATAGAACGAATAGCATCATCGTTACCGGGGATGATGTAATCAATTCCGTCAGGATTTGCGTTTGTATCAGCAAGACAAATTACAGGAATATGCAATTTGTTAGCTTCTGCAATAGCAATATCTTCTTTTTTCTGGTCAACTACGAAAATTAAATCGGGCATACCGCGCATTTCTTTGATACCGCCCAAAGTTTTTGATAATTTTTCGAGTTTTTTAGTCATTTGAACAACTTCTTTTTTAGGGAGTTTGTCAATGTGACCTGAATTTACAAATTCTTCCAATTCTCTTAATTTGTTAACTCTGCCTCTGATAGTTTCAAAGTTTGTTAACAAACCGCCAAGCCATCTTCTGTTGATGTAGTACATACCACATCTTGTTGCTTCTTCAGCAACAACTTCTGTAGCTTGTTTTTTTGTACCTACAAAAAGAACATTTTTTCCTCTTGCGGCAAATTCTTTTACAATGTTGTAAGCTTCATCTAATTTATCGGAAGTTTTTCTTAAATCGATAACGTAGATTCCGTTTCTTGCACCGTAAATATACGGTTTCATTTTGGGGTTCCATCTTTGTGTTTGGTGTCCGAAATGTACACCTGCTTCAAGTAAATCAATCATTGATGCTACCGGCATCTGTTTATCCTTTCTTTCTTCTGCAACAGTCTACCTGATTGCTGCAGGGATTCCGACCTACTGGGCAAACGAGTTTTGCTTGTTTCGGCTGTCGTTTGCGTGTTCCGTACGGATTCCTCTTACTACTACAAAATAATTATATATCAAACATGAAAACTGCCAACCATGGTTTTTTAAAGGGTTTTAACATGATGTAACATTGATAAAGATTGATAATAAAGTAATCTCATAAATTGAAGTTTCTCCACCCCAACGATCAATTTCATATTGTCAACTGACTCCTACTACTTGTTGAACCTGTGCAAAAAACAAGTTCATTCTTATTAACAAGTTCGGCACAGGCAACAAGTGCATGGGGTCACCCCTCTCAAAAATGATACTTAATCATTTTTTCGGCAGAGTGCAAAATGCTAGACTTTGCGTCATTCGCACTCCGTTACACTTCTAAAAGCGAAGCCGCCTCAGAAATTCTCCACCCCAACGATCAATTTATTATGTTGGAATAAAATCCCAATTTATAACTTTCGCAATAACATACTTAAAGCCTACTCAAAATATCCGACATACGGAAGATTGCGGAAATATCCTTCATAATCCAAACCATAACCGACAACAAATTTGTCATCAACTTCAAAACAGTAGTAATCAGGCTCAATGTCCGTTTTGCGTGCTATTTTTTTATTTAAAAGTGTAACAACTTTCAAATTTTTGGGTCCATGAGTTCGGCACAAAATATCGGTTAAAAATTTCAATGTACAGCCTGTATCAATAATATCTTCAACAATAAGAGCGTTTTTGTTTTCTAAATTGGGCAATGTTAAGTCCAATGCCTGAACATGTCCTGATGATACTTGAGCGTTGCCGTAGCTTGAAACACGTATAAACTCCATTTGTACAGGCATTTTAAGGTGTTTTGACAAATCACAACAAAAAATACTTGAACCTTTTAACACACATATCAAAGTTAAATCGTCTTTTGTACCAAAATCCTTGTTAATTTGATGCGCAAGTTGTTCGATTCTTTTTTCAATATCTTCTTTAGAAAATAAAACTTTTAAATCTTCAACTCTTTTATCAGGCATAATTTTTTTCCTCTATTTTAAGCACATGAGTAGGAAGTGTTTTTGCTCTTAATTTTTCATTAAGACAGACACCTGCCGCCCATAACACCTCATTGTCTTCACATAAAAGAATAATATCATCTCTTTTAAATTTTTCTACCCCTTTATTGATGAAAAGTTTTTTTAATTTCATTGAACCTTGCATACCAAAAGGTTGAATAACGTCCCCTTCATTGCGTGTACGGAGTTCTAACGTAAATGAGTCAGGCAATGAAACATAAGCTTTTAATTCATTTTCTTTAGGGAATTTAGGGACTTCTTTTTTGTTGTATTTTTCTATACTAAAAATTTTGCCGTTTGCTTCAAAAACTCCGCATTTATTTATTTTTATTTTTTTTATTTTTTGTTTTGCTTTATTTAGTTTTAATTTACAAATTTTTTCCTTTGAAACAAACAACCACAAGTTTTTTGTTAACGATAAGGTTTTACCGGCCTTTGAATGAGCATTTTTATTTACAAATTCAAAAATTTCTTCAACTTTTTTTGAGTCATAATCCAAATTGTTTTCTACCAAAAAGTCTAAAATATACTTGTTTTGAACGTCTTTAGACAAAGCTATAAACTTTTGAGTTAAAACATAATCATCTTTTTTTATATCTTTTTTTATCTGATTTAAATATTCTTTGATAATATTTTGTTCTGATTGTGCAATTTTAGACAAGTTCAAAATTACATCATCAATATTGGGATTTATATTTTTTAGTTCCGATATAATTTGATGACGCAAAAAATTACGTGCATATTTTGTATCAAAATTACTGGAATCGTTATTTGGCACAAGCTTGTTTATATGACAATAACGCATAATGTCTTTTCTTGAAAAGCACATTAACGGGCGAAAAATTTGAACGTTATCAAACTCAGAGTTTTCTAAAATACCGGAAAGACCTTTTACGCCTGTACCTTTCGAAAGGCGATACAAAACCGTTTCCGTATTGTCTGATTTTGTATGAGCAAGAAACAGTCCATCCGCATTGTATTTTTTATAATATTTTTTAAACAGCTCTCGTCTTTTGTCACGTGCGGCTGTTTCTGTTTTTGCAACAGAATCATCAAGTTTCTCCACAATCAATTCTATATTTTTTGACCTACAATAATTTTCACAATTTTCTTGCTCAACTTCTGCTTCTTTCGGACGCCAATTGTGATTTATGTGTAAAGCAATAAGTCTAAACGAAGTTTTTTGTGAAATCCTGTGCAAAACATCCAACATACACATGGAATCATATCCGCCCGAAAAACCTACCACAAAGGTTTTTTGTTCGGCAAGAAGGTTATATTTTTTTAAAAAATTTTTTACTTCATTAATCATTTTTTACAAGCTTCTATCAGTTTTTTAGCTTCAATTATCGCTTCTTCTTTAGTTTTATCCTTAACAATTTTTCTTGCATAAGAACCAACACTAATTCCATTATATTCGAGTGAACACATTTTCGCCAATTCTGCTGTTTTTTCGTTTGTACCGCCCGACAGTAGTATATATGTTCCATACGACTGCACAAGATGTGCCATAGCAACAGCCTGTAAAGTAGATTCAAAAGAATTATCCCCACCTGACATCGGCACACCGTCAGCTTGAATAATAAATTTTGCCGAACCGTTCCATTTAATTACTTTATTAACAAGCTTTTTTATTCTCTCGTTGGAATAATGCTTTCTATCCAAACAAAGACTTAAAACTCCGTCAAAATTTTTAATTATATATTTTATTTCATCATCGGGAATTTTTTTTGCAGAGAGGTGAAGTTCTATACAATCAAGCTTGTAATCTGTGGCAATTTTTACAATATTTTCAATTTCGATTTTTGTATCATTAAAGCTTATAGCCTTGCAATTGTCACATCTGCGACAGCCAATGCATTTTGTAGTAACAACTTTGGGATATTTATCTTCAAAAACAATTGCATTTTGTGGGCATTTTTTAACACATTTACCACAACGCTTGCATTTATCAGTGTTTATAGAACATTTTTGTGTATGAACATCACCCGTAAGCCCTGTACTAATGGAATAATAAAAATTCTTGATATTTTTACCCGACTTTTCAATTGTATTAAAAACAGTTTCAACAGCTTCTTTTGAAGGGTTTATATCAAACATATCAGCACCTGCTTCACAATAAATTTTCACAAGGTGTTCTATATTCTCAAGGTCTTGATTTCCAAGCCCTAAAACCAATTTAAAAATTTTTTGTTCATCAAGAGTCTTTAATAAATTCATATGATTATTATACACAAGCGAAGTTTGAAGTTGTATTAAATACTTAATTGTAAAGAAATGTAACAGTATATACTAAAATGTGAAATTCTAAAGTTTGTATATACTTTATATATATGTAAGACAAATAAACAAAGTTCAATCGAACATTAAATAAACACAAGTTTTAAATAAGATGAGACTTTCACACTAAACACTTAACACTAACCTACCTACCTAACTTCCTAACCTTCCCTTCCTATTAAAAGTATTGCTCTAATGAAAATTAGAGCTTTTTTTTGCATGCGTAAGCCGAAGTGAAGCCTTGGTGCAGCTGTGTTTAATCAAAACCACAACGACAAAACCGTATTACACCTACGGCGTGCAAGGAAACCTTGCATTGTTTAATTCTGCAATTAAAACGGTAACTTACCGTGTTTTCCAAAACCTTTGGGCAATTTGGGCAGTTTCATTTTACCTGATTTAACTTTATCGGAAATTTTTGTAAAACCTTGCATCATCTTCCTCATTTGTTCAAATTGAGAGATATACTGATTTATTTGAGAAAGTTCCATACCACAACCTTTTGCAATACGTTTTTTGCGACTTGAATTGATAATGGCAGGATTATCTCTTTCTTCAGGTGTCATGCTTTGAATAAAAGCTTCAATTTTTTTCAACTGTTTCTCGCCTTCGTTGGCAATCAATTGTCTGTCATCCTTTTTTAACCCCGGAATTGGAAGCATACCAAGTAATTGGTCCATAGAACCAAAGTTTTTCAAGGTTTTTTGCATATTCAAAAAATCATTAAAAGAAAACTCAGCTTTGCGCATTTTCCTTTCTAGTTCTTCTGCTTGTTTTGCATCAAAATTTTCTTGAGCTTTTTCAACAAGAGAAACAATATCACCCATTCCAAGAATTCTTGTTGCCATTCTGTCGGGGTGAAAATCTTGGAGTGCATCAAGTTTTTCGCCTACACCCGTCAATTTTACGGGCTTGTTGGTACAATAAACAACACTTAATGCCGCACCGCCTCTGGAATCACCATCCAGTTTTGTTAAAACCAAACCTGTAATTTCAAGCTGTTCGTTAAAGTTTTCCGCTACGTTAACAGCTTCTTGACCTGTCATAGAGTCAATAACCAGCAGTTTTTCCTGAGGATGAACAGTCCTGTCTAAAATCAATAGCTCTGCCATCATTTGCGTATCAATTTGCAAACGACCTGCCGTATCAAGAATTACAACGTTAAAGCCATTATCTTTTGCATATTGAATTGCATCTTGAGCAATTTTTTGAACGTCATTACAGTTGTCTATTGAAAAAACAGTAGTATTTGTTTGTTCACCAAGAGTTTTTAGCTGTGCAATTGCTGCTGGACGATAAACATCACACGCAACAAGCAAGGGGTTCTTGCCGTCTTTTTTTAATTTTAAGGCAAGCTTTGCACTCGAGGTTGTTTTACCCGAGCCTTGCAAACCAAGCATCATTATTACGGAAGGATGTCCGCTAAGATTGAGCGGTTCGTTTTTTGAACCCAAAAGCTTAACTAATTCATCATTTACTATTTTTATAAGCTGTTGTGCAGGATTTACGCCTTGCACGACATTTTCACCCTCAGCACGCTCACGTATTGAAGAAACAAACGCTTTTACAACACGAAGGTTAACGTCTGCTTCTAATAAAGCACGGCGGATTTCTCGTAAAGCTTCGGACATGTTATCTTCGGTCAGTTTGTCTGTGCCTGACGTTTTTCTGATTATTTCTTGTAATTTATCTGATAAAGAATCGAACATTATACACCTGAATTTGGTTTAATATCTATTTTTTTAAGTCTTTTTTCCAGTTTTTTATACCATTTAAGTTTTTGTTTGTACAAGTATTCATATCCGTCAATGTTGCCGTGTCTGATATCCTCAAACTGCTTGTCACACAAATGCTCAAAAGCCTTTTCGAGATTATGAGTAAACTCTTTTCGGTCAAAATTATAATCCGTTAAGACAACCGGCTCTCCGACCTCGCACAACACTTCAGGTTTGTCTTCACGTAAAAAAGGGTAGTTTACTGCAACAGGAATAAGATTTATACCGCCGGCTTTTTTAACAACATTTTTTGCAATATAAGCCATGCCTGTTTGAAATTCTATCGGGCGATACATTGGTGGTCTGATAATACCTTGAGGGAAAATCCACAGTGATTTACTGTTGTCACAAAGTTCATCTGCCGCATATTGTAAAGCTCTCATAGAAGCTTGTGCCGATTTTTTGTTAACAGGAAATGCTCCGGCTTTTGCCAAAATAGGGAATCTGTTCATTTCTTCAATCATCATTCTGATATCGGTATTGAAGATTCTTCGGCACAAATTGTAGCCTACAATCCCATCCCACCAGTTGTTGTGCGGGGCATAAAGAATACTTGCAAACTGTGGGTCACGTTTGTCATAATTTTCTTTGTTTTTTATTTTTAAAGAGAAAAACCTATTTTCCAACATGTTATAAAAAAATCTGTCAGCAACCCATCTCCAAAACGGAGTAGGAGCAGCCGGACGGAACTTTTCATTTTTATTGCGCAGCTTTGTGGGCGGCACATTAGAATATAATTCCTGATTCTCTTTGTGTAACGATGTGGACACTATAAATTTACTCCTTAATTCTTTATATAGTAAACTGACACCGATTAATTGTTAAACAAGCATATGCAACGAGTTTAACATTAGCTAACTAACATTTGCACTTGCAACAACCCCAATAAGGTCACTTCCGATTATTATAAGCGAAAACGCCTCAGACAATATTATTGTACCTTGTTAATATAAATTTTTGAAGGTTTTTAATAATTTATTTACATTTTAATTTTTAATTTTTAAAGAATACACAGGTATTTTTCTCATATTTTCCTTTTTCCCTGCATAAAAATCAAAATACAACTCTTTTGATAAAAATATTTCGTCTTTATCTGTAAATCGGTATTCTATTTTGTATGTATCAGAGGCTGTGCGTGATTTTAACGGGTTCTTTTTAGAGAATAATTTTTTTTCAAAAACTGTTTTAGAGCCGTTGTCATGTCTTAATTTAACTATTAAATACAATTTGTTAAAATCATATTTTGAGGTGTTATCAATTTTAAATTTTACATATGCATTATTTTTTGTTTTGAACAAATTCTTTTTTAAACCGTATTTGATTATATCAACAGTTACATCTTTTTCAGTAATAACATATCTTTTTTGAAAATCTTTTATTGCTTTAAGTTTGTGTTTGTATAAGTCTGCTTCTAAATCTTTACCGTTTACGTAGTACATTTTTACAAGATTAAAAAGAATTTCTTCATAAATATCGAAATTAATCAAACCCGGGTCAAGTTTGTATGTCTTTTCCATATATTTATTGGCAGCAAGCGGATCAAAATCTTTGTATAACAATGCAAGCTTGTATAATAAAATTGGTGTTTCTTTGTATAAAAGTGCTGTTTCAAGACTTTGTACCGCTTTATCAACTTTGTTTTGTTCGTAATATCTATCAGCTATTTTGTTGTAAGAATCTAAAATACTCGTAATTGCTATGGCTTTTTTCTTAGAATCTACTTTTTTATAGTAAAAGAACGCTATTTTATATTGTGTTACCGCATCGTCATAATCTTGTTTTTGCCACAGAACATCACCAAGGTTCATATAAAAATCACCTTTTGCAAGCAAAAGCGGTTTGTGGTCGGTGTTTTTAAGTTTTTTAACAATATTTAATGCATCTTTGTACTTTCCTTGTTTTATATATAAATTAGCAAGCCCTAAATAAGAACTATAAACACCATACGGTGACTTATTAATAGCTTTTTTATATTGTTCCTCAGCTTCCTGATAATTAAACATTAGTTCATATAAATTACCCAATTTTACATTATATGAATAATTTCCCGGGTTTTTGTTTGCCATTTCAGTATATTTATCAATTAAATACAAAATAATTTCATTGTCTTTTGCAGTATTTGAAATTTTAGCAAGCATTCTTGCGTGATGTTCCGCAATAACTTTTGAACACGCAGTAGCAATCCCTGCTAACACTAAGGCAACAAACAAGGATATTACAACTGTACGAACATATTCTAAAATTACGGTTTTATTTATATTCATTCAAAAAGTTCCTGAATTGAAACAGATTCAATTTCTTTTATATCATTTAATTTGGAATGTAACGCCTGTACCGGACTTTTATCTATAACATCCAATTTAAAACTTATTTTAACAAGTGTCGGATTTGCAGTAGAATCTTTTTTACTAATTTCAAATATAGAATGGAATTTTTCTATTATGTTTGAATATATATCATCAGCTTTTTCAATCGGTGCATAAAAGCTTATTTTAAATCTTTTAATATTCTTTGCGCCTTTGTGAATATAATGTTTTTCAAACAACCTGATTAAAACGAGCGTGCCTACGGCAAGAACTGTGCAAACAGTTGCCAAAGTTGTAAATCCACAACCGCAAGCCATACCTATACTGGCGGTAATCCATAAAGTAGCAGCTGTAGTAAGTCCATAAATTGAATACCCATGTCTTAGAACCGTGCCACCACCTATAAAACCGATACCTGTTAATATTTGTGCTGCAATCCTTGCGGGGTCTGCCTGCGGGCTGTGCGCAAATACGGGGAAAGCGTGGATTGACAGCAATGTAAATATACAAGAACCCAAACAAACCAGCATATGCGTTCTTAAACCGGCCCATTTATTTGTGATTTCACGTTCAAACCCGATTGCAAAACCGAGAACTATTGCCAACAGTATGTCCAAAAGCATACTTTTTTGAATTAATATATGACTTGCTACAAAATCTTCCATCCGTATTCTCTTCCATTTTATTAAAGTTTAGTATTTTTTACTTGTCTTGCTGAACTTGTTTCAATATCGCAAAAACTTGGCGATTCCAAAATAAATTCAAAATGGCACAAAAAACAAAAAATAAAATTTTTATTTTTTACTAATATCTTACCGTATCTTACTCTTAGGGTCGAGTATATCCCTTATTGTATCACCTATTAGGTTAAAAGATAAGACCGCAATAAAAATTAAAAATCCGGGAGCTAAAAGCCAAGGTCGATAAATAATATTCACATACTCTTGTGCTTCTTTGAGCATGTTACCCCAGCTTGCATCAGGCTGTTGTATACCCAAACCCAAAAAGCTTAAACCCGATTCCGCAAGAATATAAGAAGGTACGGACAAAGTCATTGCAACTATTACATAGCTCAAAGTTTGAGGCAGCAAGTGTTTTATAATGATTCTCAACTTTGATGCACCTACAGACTCTGCGGCTTGAACGAATTCCTGATTTTTTACGGAAAGCACCATACCCCTTACAACCCTTGAAAAACCCGCCCAGCCTATTAATGCAAGAATAACAGTAATAAGAGTAAATCTTTGTATGCTTGTCATGTTATTTGGCAAAATTGCCGCAAGAATAATCAAAAGGTAAAAACTCGGAATCGACATAATTGCTTCGGATATTCTCATCATAATATTATCCGTAACACCGCCTAAGTACCCCGAAATACCGCCGTATAACATTCCCAAAGGGAACGATATAAACAATGCAAGAAAACCGATTGTTAAAGATATTCTTCCGCCAAAAAGTATGCGAGAAAATACATCTCTGCCGTTAATATCCGTTCCGAGCAAAAACAATCTGCCGTCTTTTTCAACAGTTACAAGGTGTCTTTCCATTGGAATAAGCCCGAGAAATTTATATTTTTCACCTTTAGAGAAGAATTTTAAATAATACTTTTTACTTCGGTCAAGTTTGTAAGTTATTTTGAGTTCATCGGGATTGAAAAAACGTATGTAATTGTACGTGTACGGACGTGAAAATTTTCCGTTTTCATCAATAGTAAAAACTTTTGACGGTGGAACATAAGCTCTGTGACGATCAGAAAATTCTTTTGAATAAGGCGCAAGAAAATCCGCAAACAATATTCCCAAATACAATATCAAAAGTACAACCATTGCGGTTGTTGTGTATTTGTCTTTAAAAATTTGTGAGAGTACGCTGTTTTTTTTCATCAGTTCACGCTCACTCTCGGGTCAACCAATTTTAACAAAATATCGGCAAGAAGATTGCCCAATACAAGCATAACCGTACCCATCATTAACGATGCCATAACAAGGTTTATGTCAGATTTCATGACCGCTTCCAAAATCAATCTGCCCAAACCGGGGTACTGAAAAACATATTCCGTAAGCGCTGCACCACTTAAAAGAGAAGCGAATTCAAAACCCAAAAGCGTGACCATAGGGTTGATTGCGTTTCTTAATGCGTGTTTGTAAACAACTTTGTTTTCACTCAAACCCTTAGCACGAGCAAATTTTACGTAATCAGAACCCAAAACATCAAGCAAATTGCCCCTCATTTGTCTTTGCAAGCCCGATAAAGAAATTGTGAATAGCACTATTACAGGCAATACAAGGTGATGAGTAATATCAAGAATCTTGCCGCCTAAGCCGAGGTTTGAAAAATTGTAAGAGGTTAAGCCCCCTGTCGGGAACCAACCTGTTTTTACGGCAAAAATTAATAACAAAAGCGCAAAAAAGAAGGAAGGGATAGCCATACCAATACTTGTTATAACCGTTAACAGTCTGTCTATGGGTTTTTTCCAATTTAATGCGGCATAAATCCCTAACGGTATACCCACAAGCCACGTTAATAAAATTACAACCACAGTTAAAAGAAGTGTGTTTGGTATGCGTTCCATAAGTTTTGTGCTGACTTTTTCGCCTGTAACGGTTACACCAAGGTCGCCTTTAACAAAACTTTTCAGCCACAATCCGTATTGCACGATTTTGGGCTTGTCCAAGCCCAGTCTTTGTTGTTCGGCTTTTAATGTTTCTTGAGAAATTGCAGGGTTTAACCTTAATTCGCCAAGCGGGTCAACAGGGCTAAGACGAATTATAAAAAAGCTTATTAAAGATACCAAAAACAAAAGCGGTATTGCTTGTAAAAGTCTTTTTAATATGTAAACAAGAATTTGCATGAATATATTTTAGCGGACTCAATATAATTTTTGCAATTAGTTTGTTGTGGGGTTTATTTCTTGAAAATAATTTCACAAAATTGTTGATTATATATTATATTAATGCTAAGTTTATGTCATACAAAATAATTACTAACTTTTGTAAAAATCGTACAATTAGGGTGTTTAAAAATTTATTAAAGTGGGAATAATATAAGTAGTACTATTGTTATGCAATTTATAAGGCGTAGGCTGTGAAAGACCAGCTCCTTAGGTACAAAAGCAGGAAAGCACACTCCATTTATGGGGTGTGCAATTTTTTGTGATAAACTTTACTTATGATTGACAAATATTGGTATGAGTTTTCAAAATTATATGCACGTTTAATGAGGCTTGAGCACAAAATTAAGCATTCTGCAGTTTATGCTCTTACCCAATATTATGGTGCAAACACGCTTAGTACTATGATTAGGTTTTTCAACAATAAAAGACGTCGTGAAAGATATACCGGTAATAAAATATGCAGATTTGATAAAATTTTAAATTCTAATTTAGATGATAATGGTAAATTTGTTGCTTTAGTAAATATTTTATATCTGTCTGATTTACTTGTTTTGACTTTGCAAACACAACAATTTAATCAGCCCAAAATATTAGAATCTTTTTATACCAAGATTCCTGCTGATATTCATGATTTAGATAAACATATTCAAGAATTGGTACAATTAAGAAATTGTGTTGCTCATTTTAATTTTGAATTGTATAAAAAAAACAAAACCCAATATCTTGAAACTTTATACACTTTTGAACTTCACTTAGGCAATAATGTTCAAGGAATTGAAAAATTACCTAAATTTTCCGATAAACCAACATTACTGGAAATTATAACAGAAATTGCAAAATTAAGACCCGATTTAATACTTGCTATAAATAAACATCAAAAAGCCGTTAATAATTCTATTTGCAATGAAGATAGATTATTATTAAGTTTGTTTGATGATATTGCTATGTATAACGGTTATGAAGCGTCGGAGTTGCCATCTCCTTGGTATATATTAGATCCTGTAATGAAAATTAAAAAATTAATAAAAGAAGGTAATCTTCAATAACACATTTTGGATTCTTTAATTGTTAAAATCTGGACAGCATAGTTTTTTGATACTATTATAACTATGATAATTTGTCCGAATAAAATTTGTTATAAAATATAAACAAAATTAAAAAGACCTATTAAAGGGGGAAGTAAGTAACCATTACGGACAATAAACGCTACTTGCAGAACCAAGTTAAAATTAAGGAGAGTTTTTTATGAAATTGATGGAAGGTAAAAAAGGTATTATTTTTGGAGTTTCCAATTCAAGAGGTATTGCTTACTCTATAGCAAAACAAATCCATGAAGCAGGCGGAGATATAGCTTTTACATATGCTAACGAAGCTATGGAATCAAGAGTACGTCCTTTGGCAGAAGAAATGGGCGCAAAAATGATTGCCGAATGTGATGTTACTAACGAAGAACAAGTAAAAGAAGTTTTTGCTCAATATGAAAAAATCTACGGTAAATTGGATTTTGTTATTCACGCTGTTGCTTTTGCTCAAAAAGAAGACCTTATGGGTGATTTTATTGACACATCAAAAGCAGGTTGGGATACAGCTCTTGGTGTAAGCGCATATTCTTTGGTAACTCTTGCAAGAAACGCAAAACCTTTATTCAACGAAGGCGGTGCAATACTTGCTTTAACATATCTCGGTTCGGAAAAAGTTGTTGCTAACTACAATGTAATGGGTGTTGCAAAAGCTGCTTTGGAATCTTCCGCAAGATATCTTGCTGACAACCTTGGTAAAATCGGTGTAAGAGTAAACTGTCTTTCTGCAGGTGCAGTTAAAACTCTTGCTGCAAAAGGTATTTCAGGATTTGACAGAATGTTAAAAGCTGCTATTTTAAAAGCACCTTTAAGAAGAAATGTTTCTCTTGAAGATGTTGGTAAAACAGGCTTGTACCTCGTTTCTGACCTCGCTTCCGGCGTTACCGGTGAAATTGTTCACGTAGATTGCGGCTGTCACAGTGTTTACGCATCTATTGATGAAATGGAAGCAACATATTCTTATCAAAAAGAACATCAAGCATAGTTTACAATTTAAAAGGGAAAGGCTTTACACTTTCCCTTTTTTGATTTAATTTAATAGTTGCCGACTGTTATTACAGCAAATTTTTTACACATAAAAGTTTTTAGTTTTTTTATTTTTCATTATTCAAAATATTAACGAAAAATTATAAATTAAAACGAAACATTAATAAGGACAAAAATATGATTAACTTTAAAAAGAACAAAACAAAAATTGTTGCTACATTAGGTCCCGTAAGTCGTGATGAAAAAACCATTGAAGAACTTATACTTGCCGGTGCAACAATGTTTAGAATCAACACTTCGCACAACACTGCAGAAGAACATGCGGAAGCAATTGCAAAAATAAGAAATGTTGAAAAAAGATTAAAAACATTTATTCCTGTTTTGGTTGACCTTCAAGGCCCTAAAATCAGAGTGGGAAACTTAATTAAACCTATTGAACTTAAAGTCGGTCAAGAGCTTGTATTAGAATACGGCCTTGAACAAACAGACCCGAACATTGTCCCCGTTGACTACAAAGGCGTTGCCGAAGATGTTCACGAAGGTGAATGTATTCTTCTTGATGACGGTAAAATAAAAATAGAAGTAATCAAAAAAGAAGGCACAAAGGTTCATGTTAAAGTTCTTCACGGTGAACTTTTAAAACCGAGAAAAGGTATTAATATCCCCGGAGGAACAAAGAGTGTTTCCGCTATAACGGAACGTGACGTTGATTTTATCAAATTTGCGGTAGACAACAATGTTGATTATCTTGCATTATCTTTTGTAAGAGATAAAGACGATGTTATGCTTGCAAAAAAATATTTGAGCCATTTTGGTGCTGATATTCCTATTGTTGCAAAAATCGAAAAACCTGAAGCCGTTAAAAATATTGATTCAATATTAGAAGTTGTTGATGCGGTAATGGTTGCCAGAGGCGATTTGGGTATTGAACTTGCACCTGAAAAAGTACCTATGGTTCAAAAACAAATCGTAGATGCAGCATTTTCACACAGAAAAACTTGTATTGTTGCAACACAAATGTTGGAATCCATGATTGAAGAACCTATTCCGACAAGAGCAGAAGCTTCTGACGTTGCAAATGCAATCCTTGACGGTGCTGACGCAGTAATGCTTTCAGGCGAAACTGCAGCAGGCAAATATCCCGTAGAAGCAGTAAAAATGATGGCTATGATTGCTCACGATGTAGAACAAAGCAATTTTGTAAATTACAATCTTGATTTGCCTATGTGTGAAAGCTATGAGCCTACTCCTCAAGCTGTTGCAGGTGCTGCGGTTAAAATGGCTAAAGACCTTGGCGCAAAAGCTATTCTTGCATTCACTCATACAGGTTATACAGTCAAACTTCTTTCAAAATTAAGACCGTCTGTTCCTGTAATTGCGATTTCCGATCAGGAAAAAACTTGCAGAAGATTGAATTTGTACTGGGATATGCACCCATATCAACAAGATTGGGATGTTGTTCTCAATGATGAATTATTGAAAAAGATTGACAAATTGCTTTTGGAAAAAACCGAATACAAAAAAGATGACAGAGTTATCATTATCGGTTCTATTCCAAAACTTATTACAGGCAGAACAAACTTCTTGCGTGTACACAGAATGTGCGCATTTGAATAACAAGTATGTGGGGTCACTTCCACAAATTTATAAAGAGGTTGGTAAAAACACCAACCTCTTTTTGTTTGTATATAATTTGATTGTAAGGCTTTTGGACTAACAAATTTTATTATCCGACAATTGCCACGCCGGAACTTGTTCCCAGTCTGTCTGCACCGGCTTCTATCATTTCTAACGCTTTTTGCTTGTCACGTATTCCTGCAGAAGCTTTTACTCCAAGTCCATAGGGTTTTACAATACTTGCCATTAGTTTAACGTGTTCGACTTGTGCGCCAACACCGTTTTTTACAAAACCCGTTGATGTTTTTACAAAATCAGCTTTTGCTTTTATACATAACTCACATGCTTTTGCGATTTCTTCATTTGTCAAAAGATCTGTTTCCAAAATAACTTTTAAAGGTTTGTCTTTACAGGATTTTTTAACAGCTTCAATATCTTTTTGTACAAAGTCATAGTCTTTGTCTTTCATTTTTGTAACATTTAAGACCATATCCACTTCATCAGCACCGTCTTCTATTGCTTTTTGAGCTTCAAATGCTTTTACGTCACTTCTGTTTGCACCGAGCGGAAACCCGACAACCGTAACAATTTTCACGTCTGAATCTTTTAAATTTTCTTTTGCTAAAGATACATACAAAGGATTTACGCAAACCCCAAGAAAATTATACTTTTTGGCTTCATCAAAAAGTTTAACAAAATCCGCATGCGTTGCATCTTGTTTTAAAAGAGTATGTTCAATGTATTTTGAAATTTCTGTCATGATTGTTTCCTTTACTAATAAAATATATTGTAGGCTTAGGAAAGCCGACCTGCTTTTTATACGCCATTACTGTGGCAATTTATCTTATTGCCGCTAACATTTGAGCGGATTTTATTTTTTTTGGTGAAAACTGCTCTACGTGTAAACTTAGCAAGTTAAAACAAAATTCACAAATCTTTTCCGTTGCCAACTCATCGTATCTTGTTTTTTCATCAAAATCGAGTTGTAAGAGTGTATTTAAAAAATCTCTTATTTTGTAATGTAATTTTGTTGCTTTAACGATTTTCTTTTTACATTCGGCACAAACCGTACCGCCGTTTGCGGCTGAAAAATATATGTTTTCCTTATCAAGTACCCCGCCACAACAGGCACAGGTTTCCATTTCCAAAGAATAACCCGCAATATGAGTTATTTTAAGCTGAAATTTTAAAACTGAAAGCAATAATTCTGTTTTGCTCACCGAATCCGATATTGATTTTAATGTTTTATAGAAAAGTTCATAAATTTCCACGCTGTTAGGGTCATTCTCTATGCCAAAACAGTGGACAACTTCGCTGCAATACATGGAGTAAAAAAGTTTATCCATATTACTGCGGGTATTTTTAAACGTGTTTATGGCTTCTGCCTGACAGATTGTATCAAGGTTTCTGCCATGACGTAGCATAAGTTTGTTGGCAACAAGCATATCCATTCTGCCGCCGAGTTTACTTGTGGTTTTTTTAACCCCTTTCGCAACCCCACGAATTATCCCTTTGTCCTTTGAATACATAACAACTATCTTGTCAGTTTCGGACAAGTTGTATGATTTTAGGTTTATGGCGTTAGTGGTAAAGTTTTGCATGTTAATATATCTATTGATTCAGCTCTAGTCTTGTATTCCCTTCACGCTCGTTAGGGAATCCGCTTAGAATTGAATATCAATGGTTTCTTTAGTTCCGTGATATGCCCCTCTTAGCATTTGTTCGATTTCTACTTTGTTGTCACTTATATCTATAGCAACTTCCCTGTCTACCAAATCTTCTTTAATAAGCTGCAGTAAAGACATGTTCATTGTAATCATGTCGTTATAAGAACCTTTTTTAACAAGGTCATAAACTTGTTCCAGTTCATCTTTCACAATAAAGTCTTTAATAGCAGGAGTAACCACCATAATTTCACAAGCAGGAATACGACCTTGACCGTTTTTCATCGGTAAAAGTTTTTGTGAAACACATGCCTTCAAAGTTTCAGATAGTTGTTTTCTTACATTATCCCTGTCAGAAGGTTGATACATACCAACTATACGGTTTACTGTTTGAATGGCATCGTTTGTATGTAAAGATGCAATTACAAGGTGACCTGTTTCGGCAGCTTTCATTGCACTTGTAAGAGTTTCTATATCTCTGATTTCGCCGATTAATATAACATCAGGGTCTTGACGCAATGCATATTTAACCCCTTCATGAAAGGATGTAGTATCAATTTCTACTTGTCTTTGCGTGATAATACAATTTTTGTTTGAATAAATAAATTCGATAGGATCTTCAATTGTAACAATGTGTTTGCGTTCATTTTTGTTAATCAAGTCAATCAAAGAAGCAATGGTTGTAGATTTACCGGCACCGGTAGGACCTGTCACCAAAACAATACCGCTATTAAACCTTGCAAAAGAATTAATTGCAGGAGGCAAATGTAATTCTGCAAATGTAGGAATTTCGTAAGGAATAATACGAAAAACCAAAGATGTATTACCCATTTGACGTGCAAGGTTGATTCTGAATCTGGATACACCTTTAATTTCATAAGAAAAATCAAGATCAAATGCAGACTGAACTTTTGTTCTAAGATATTTGGGCAAAACTATATTTAATACATGGGAAATATCTTTTTCTTTAATTATTGGGTAATTTGTTTTAATGATTTTCCCGTCTTTTCTTACAACAGGTACTTCATCTATTCTTAAGTGAACATCAGAAACACCTTCTTGTACCGCCTTTTTTAAAAAGCCGTTTATATCAAATATTAAATCACTTTTTTCCAATGTAAAATCCTCCGTATGTTTTCATATTGTCAATTGAATCCGTTTTAACAATGAACAGGTGATACGATAAAATAAACTTAAATTAGCATTACAAACACCCGCTACAAGCAAAAGAAGTCATTTTTACAATATGTAAGCAATCGTTCTTATATTATTTTATCTTCTTTTGTTAAGAAAAGAAAACTTTTTATAAAGATTTACATAATTTGACTAAAGTTTTTAAAAAAAATGCCGTAATTATATTTGTGAACCGAAGGGATGAATTTTTTACGGTTCGACAATACACAAATGGAGGCGTACTCGTGATTACAAAAAACATGCACTTGGACATGGAAAATGATTTGGCATTAGAAGAACTACAAGAGGAGCTTGACGGTATCAAACTTATGTTCAATGAAAAAACTTGTTTTAAACAAAGAAAAAAGGAGAAAAAATTTAAAAATAAATTATGTTGGGAATAACCCAAATCTATAAAACAATTGAATAGTTTATTTTTAAAGCCGACTTAACTGTCGGCTTTTTGCATATCAAATTGCAAATATACAAATTTCATTTCGTCCACCAACAATTGACAAATTGTCTAAAAAATTGGACAATACTATTAATTACCCTGTTTAGTAACAAATTGTTAAGAACATGGAGTAAATAGTAAATTAAAAAATTTCATACATGTTTATTTAAATGTGAATGAAAAATAAAGTGTATAACAGGTGGGTTAAATTATGTTTAATTTGAAAAATCTTAAAATTGTTAAAGAACTAAAATCCATTAAACCCAGACTTAAATGGCTTATGTTCTCTCAAATGCAGGATTACAAAATTAACTCTAAATATATCGACATGATTTGTTCCGACAATGATGTTGTTGAAGCAAACAACAGTCTTGAAGATATTGTCAGAGCTTCTCTAATTAGAGAATTTTCTCCCAAAATTCAAAATATGAAATCATATGAACTTCTTGTAGATGCAGTTGTTCATAACTTAAAGAAAAAACAACTTGACGATTACGAAGCTGTTTTTAAAGAAGAATAAATTTTATACGAAAATACAACCTCAAAATGATACTTACAGGCAATGTAAGTATCATTTTTTTGTAAAGAATATATTTTATAGGTCAATTGGTTATTTGCCTATATAAAAGAAGAAAACAATATTAATTAATCAACTATGCATGTATCAAGTGCTTATAATAACTTCAGTTTGTCTAAAGCATAACCTTATCAGACAGTTTATTTAAAAAAGGAGAAAAATATGAAATATCTCATTCGCCGTCCCGATACATTTATGAA
>CAMEWS010000001.1 GCA_945946765.1 uncultured Clostridia bacterium | reverse complement strand
CAAACTCAGTATTTTCAAGCTAATTTATTGTTGAATATGATTAAGTCATTGGGTTGATAAATTAAAGGTGTGTTAAAACATACCATACTTTGCTGAAAAAAATTATTATCAGACTTTAGTAACAAATTTACGCATATTTTTATAACCTTGAACAAGTATCCTGTTAGCATCATATTCAGACAGGCCTCTTAATATAGTGTTATATAAATTTTCTGTAAACTCAACTGAATCTCTTAAAAGTTTATCAAGAAGCCTATCCAATGTCAGAGAACTCATATTATGATATGCATAACTTTTAAATTCGCGAGCTTTTAAGGTCATCACTTCAGCAGTATTTAATAAATCTAAAACTTGACCGTTTCTTTCAAAATTTTTCAATTCACCATATGCATGTTGAATTTTTTTACGTCTATGATAAGCTTTCAAATTAGTTATTTGTGACAATGGTTTGATAGATTCCATAGGTGCACTAAATATATTATGCATTTTATCTTTTAAGCCATACGGTACTGAGAAATTTTTGTCATAAGTCGTTTGAAAGCGACTATCCATTGCCGCAAGAACTTCTCTGTTTGCCTTCATTAATCTTGGATTTCTGTCATTTGTATAAAAATCGTATTTAGTTTCATCCACATTAAGATTTTTTGTTATTGCCCTCATAACATAATCAAAAGTGTCGGAAGAAAAAGTTCTTAAACTATCATACCAATAATCACCATAAGTTTGTTGTGCCTTCAAATAAGCTTTCATATCGCTATCTACACAGGTTCGTAACAGTTTTGCAATTTCATTTCTAAAATCTTGAACTGCACTTATTGAACATAAATACGAAGATGTTGAAGCAAGAATGTTTCTCTCAAATATATGTGGGTCAACATGCCCGAATGCATCACGATAATCAGAAAGAAATTGAAATTTTTTCAGTTCAAGCTTTAATATTGAATCAGGTATGTTCCTATAAACCTTTGCTTTTGCCTGTTCTGATGCAATAGCATCACGTATTTGAGAAAGTTCACTAAAATATGGCCAATTCTGTGTAATTTTCTTAATATATTGACATCTTTTTGCATGATACTCTGCTTTATTCTTAAAATAAAATTTTAAAAATTGTTCTTTGTCACTTTGAGAACCAATACTTTCCAAATAATATGGCATTGTTGCCATTTCAAACATTTGAGCATTCTCAGGGAAATGAGAAACAGGTAATAACAACATTTTTGTTTTCACTTCATCAAAGAAATTACCTTTAGGCACAATCTGTGCCCACTGATAATCGATAAAATTAATATCGCCTGACTTAGTAAGCAATATATTTTTACCGTTTAAATCACCATGATAAATACCTACTTTATCAAGTTCAAACATCTTGTTAAACAAGCTTTTCAAATGATTATCAGTATACCTGTTAAAATTAGAAATTTCTTTACCTTCTGCCATTGTCGATAGCATATAATATTCTTTAGTTGAAGGATTGTATGCTCTAGCTATGGCAGTCTGTCCACCAATCTTATCATTAGGTACTTGTACAAGATTTTTATATTCAAGTTCATAATTATCTTTATATTCTTTTTTACTCTTTTTTATAACGACATTTCTAAGTTGTGAATTTTTAAATCTATATGCACTGCCAAATTTTCCTTCACCCAAAAGAGATACATTATCTGCTCCGCTATCAAATTTTGACAATTCATTATAAACTTGATTCTTAAGAGAAAGATATTTATTATTATACTCTAACAAATCAACCGATTTAAAACTTGTATTATATTTTTTATTTCTTGCTACACTATTTACGGAACTAACAATTTTCATACATCTAACCTCTCTTGGTTACTTTTATTAATTACTCTCTACAATTTTTCTTAAATTTTCTGTCATATCAATTTTAAAATTATTATTAATATTCATATAATTTCTAATTGCTCTTTTTATTCCTTCATCAAGTTGTCCGTTTTCAACTTCAATAATTTTTCCCGACCTTGAAAAAGTATCAACTAATTTTTGTAAATTCGAATTACCTTTTTTTACGACAATACCAACCAACGGCATTTCTTCCAATTTTTCCAAAAAACCATTTTCAGTTAATTCATTACGCAAATCATTGATGTACTCTGTATCATAACCTTTATACAAATGTCTCAAATCTCTCAGTTTTTTCCTCATATCTCCATAAAAAAACTCAGGGCAACTTGTATTTGCAGCATATTGTTCCCATTCTTGTTTTGAAATATATTCAAGGGGATTCAACATTTCAAAATCATTTGAACCATCTCCGGCAACAATTACCAAATTGTTATTTTTAATAGCATCTGCAACTGCTTCTTTGGTATCAAAAACTTTTGTAAGTTCCTTATCGTCAATTTTAGGTGTAATGGTCAAGGATTTTCTAAAATGATTTTTACGATTTGCAACCTCCCAAGATTGAAAATAATTAATATTGTTATCATGCAAATAAGATTTTATATCATTTACACAAGTATCATAAACATAATGCCTAAACGGGCAATAATCATAATCGGGTGGAAAAACAAGATTAACCTTAAGTTTTCCGTCATTTCTTGAACCTAATTCAAAATCAACAATAGGATTTTCGTGTTGTAAAAAACCTTCTTCGTTGTATGGCATTTTACTCCATTCAAAAGGATTAAGTTTACCTTTGCTAAATAAAGATTTATCGCCATAGTCCTTAACAGAGTTTTCACTTTCTGCTTCTACAAACTTAAGACAGAGTTTTTTAGCAGCAGATTTAATATGCTCTTGAATTTTTTCACCATCCCAATTTGTTAAAAATTTGATTTTATTCTCTTTTTCTTTAGAAGTATTTTGATAACTGTACGGAAATACCCCATTATCATAAAAATCTCTGTCCGTACCTTGTTTTATATACTCATCACTACCATTTTTAACTATTACACTTTTAGGTAAAGGTAATCTATAATTTCTTAATTTTAAAAGCCAAGATACAGCTTCAAATTCACCAAACGTTCTTCCTGTAGTTACAGAAAAATCTATGTCATTTTCGGTCGATTTAAAAAAATCATCCATTTTTTTACAATATTTTAGCATTTGAGGATTTTGAACAGGATTATGCATGACAGAATGTCTTTCAGGACAATATGTCCCGTCAAAATCAGAATAAACATGTACCTTACCACAAAACACAGGATGCACTTGTATTGTCCTAAATCTCATTTAATACCTCTCTCAAATTAGAATACAGGTAAAAAAATTTTTTTGCTAAAAAAAATATTAAAGATTTACAGATTGTTACAAACGTCATAATAAAAAGACCCGAAGATAAATCTTCAGGTCTTTAGATTTTATATAATTTATTATTAAATTATATTCTGCCGTAGTATGCATCGAGATACATTTGTTTGATTTCTTCAAACAACGGATATCTCGGGTTTGCACCTGTGCATTGGTCGTCAAATGCAAGCTCAACCATTTTATCCAATTTAGAAAGAAATTCATCTTCTTCAATACCAAAATCTTTAATAGACATAGGCAAGCCGAGGTCTTTTTTCATTTGGATAAGTGCTTGTTGCAACAATTCAACTTTTTCTTCATCGTTTTTGCCGCCCAATCCTAATTCATCTGCGATTTGACCATATTTAGCCTTAGCGCAAGGGAATTTATATTGAGGGAATGCAGTTTGTTTTGTAGGTTTGTCAGTCGCATTAAACTTGATAACTTGGTTGATTAACAATGCGTTAGCCATACCGTGAGGTACGTGGAACATTGCACCGAGTTTGTGAGCCATAGAGTGGCAAACACCAAGAAATGCGTTAGCAAATGCCATACCTGCAATTGTTGAAGCGTAGTGAACTTTTTCTCTTGCTTGCGGATCTTTTGCACCGTTGTCGTAAGAACGTTTAAGGTATCTGAACAACAACTTCAATGCTTCTAAGGAGTTAGAGTTTGTGAAGTTTGTAGCCATTGCTGATACATAAGCTTCGATTGCGTGAGTAATAGCATCGTAACCTGAAACAGCCGTCAAGCCTTTAGGCATAGAGTCTACAAGGTTCGGGTCAATAATTGCAACATTAGGAGTCAATGCATAATCAGCGATTGCGTATTTTACACCTGTTTCATCATCTGTAATGATAGCAAACGGTGTAACTTCAGAACCAGTACCTGATGTTGTAGGTACACAAACCATTTCAGCTTTTTTACCAAGTTCGGGAATCATGCAGATTCTCTTTCTGATATCCATAAATCTCATTGCGATATCTTCGAATACTGTATCAGGTTGTTCATACATTAACCACAAGATTTTAGCTGCGTCCATAGAAGAACCGCCGCCCAATGCGATGAATACATCGGGTTCATAAGCTTTAACCATCATCATAGCATCGTTGATTGTAGACAATGTCGGGTCAGGTTTAACATCAAAAAAGATTTGATAATCAACACCGATTTCATCCAATGTTTGTGTAATTGCATTTGTCATACCCGAATTGAACAAGAATCTGTCAGTAACGATAAATGCACGTTTTTTGCCTGAAAGTTCTCTAAGAGCCAAATCCAAAGCTCCTCTTTTAAAGTATACTTTTGCAGGAACTTTGTACCAGAGCATATTTTCTCTCCTTTCAGCAACTGTTTTAATATTCAATAAGTGTTGTGGGCCAACGTTTTCGCTGACTGCGTTGCCGCCCCAAGAACCGCAACCCAATGTGAGTGACGGGTTGAGTCTAAAGTTGTACAAGTCACCAATACCGCCTTGTGAAGAAGGTGAGTTGATTAAAATTCTGCTTGTGTGCAGTTTTAAGCCGAATGCTTCAATTCTTTCAGGGAATCTTTCGTCAGTGTAAAGTACTGATGTGTGACCTGCACCGCCAAAGTCAACGAGTTCGTATGCTTTTTGGACTGCATCTTCAAAATCTTTGGCTTTGTACATAGCTAATACAGGAGAAAGTTTTTCATGAGCAAATGCTTCTTCTTCACAAATGTCTGTAACTTCACCAATAATAACTTTTGTATCTGCGGGAACTGTAACACCTGCCATTTCCGCAATTTTAGCAGCAGGTTGACCAACGATTGCAGCGTTTAATCTTCCGTCTTTAATGATTAAGCTTGCAACTTTATCTCTTTCGGCTTTAGAAAGGATATGTGCGCCTCTTAATACAAATTCTTTTTTAACTTCTTCATAAACGTCTTTAACAACAACAACGGATTGTTCGGAAGCACAAATCATACCGTTGTCAAAGGTTTTTGACATAAGAATTGAAGAAACCGCCATTTTGATATCAGCAGTTTCGTCAATAACTGCAGGTGTGTTGCCGGGGCCTACGCCTAATGCCGGTTTTCCTGATGAATAAGCAGCTTTAACCATACCCGGACCGCCTGTAGCAAGAATCATGTCGATATCTTCGTGGTGCATTAAAGCGCCTGATAATTCAACGGAAGGTTCGTCAATCCAAGCAATAAGTCCGTCAGGAGCGCCTGCTTTAACTGCAGCTTCCAAAACAACTTTTGCCGCTTCGATTGTACATTTTTTTGCTCTCGGGTGAGGAGAGAATACCAATGCGTTTCTTGTTTTTAAAGCGATTAATGATTTGAAAATAGCAGTTGAAGTCGGGTTTGTTGTAGGAATAACCGCTGCAATAACACCGATAGGTTCTGCAACTTTCTTGATTCCGTTGGCTTTATCTTCTTCGATAACGCCTGCTGTTTTCATATCTTTGTATTTGTTGTAAATATATTCTGCAGCAAAGTGGTTTTTGATGATTTTGTCTTCCATTACGCCCATGCCTGATTCTTCAACAGCCATTTTAGCGAGAGGAATACGCATTTTGTCAGCGGCAGTAGCTGCAGCTTTGAAGATTTTGTCTACTTGCTCTTGAGAATAAGTAGCATAAATTTTTTGAGCTTTTTTGGCTCTTTCAATGATTAATTTCAAATCGTCATGAGTTTTTACCTCATTGGATTTATTGAAAGCCTTTTCTAATTTTTCGGTTTCGGCTTGCTTTTTGGTTGCCATAGTGTAATTTCTCCTTTTATCGTGAAATAATTCACTATTAATATAACTTACTAAAGAAAAAAAAGCAAGTGTTACTTTTACAATTAATTTAAAAAGGAATTTGTCTTAAAAGCAAGAAACTTAAACAGTTTTACGTTTATCTTTATATAATCTTAATATGTTTTTTACAAATTATTTGTTAATCACAAATGTGATTTTTTTCACGATATAAAATTATTTTTTAATATCTTATTTATTTTTTCAGTAGCCCCGTAAATACACGGTGAATCATAAGGTCTTGTCGGATATTTACCATAATCGGGTTTTATGTCCAGTCCGTTTTGTTTAATAAATTCTTCAACTTTATCTTTTATAGCTGTAGGTTTTCCCGAACAACAATTGATAATACCCGTAACTTCTTTTTGTTCAACTACCGCTCTTATTTGACGGGCAAGTTCATGAATTTCTAAGTAGTCAAATTGATTTTTTCCGTCCGTAAAAGGAAATGTCTTTTGTCCGTTTTTAGCCATTTCAAGTATTTTTGAAAATACCGAACCTGAGCTTAATTCATCATCACCGTATGTATAAAAAAATCTTAAATGCTGATAAGTTACGTCTTTGTCTTTTGTATATATTTCGACAAGCTTTCTTAAAGTATCTTTTGAAACTCCGTAAAAAGACATGGGATGAGGCTCGGCACTCTCCGGGACACAACCTTCATAATAACCTATATCATGCATTGAACCCACTGTAACAACATGTTTTAATCCGTTATCAATCATATTTTTTATAAATTTAAAATTTTTCGGTATTGTCTCAATATGATACAAAGAGTTGTGAATCGGTACATTTTTGCAGGCAAGGTGGATTAAAACATCAGGCTTTTCAAATTCTTCAAAATAGTTTATATCATCACAATAAATATCAGTTGTTTTGTTTATTGAATTTGCATTAATATTTTGAAACGAATAATCAACAGCTATTACCGCATGATTATTTTCTGCAAGTTCATTAACAAGATGTGAACCAATATAGCCGTTAGCGCCTGTTACAACTGCCTTCATATAATCCTTTCTATATCCAAGTATATTTGAATATTTTAAAAGCCTTTTTTATATTACGATTTAATTTATTAAAAATACAATTGTCTACATCTTCATTGATGTCGATAATTTTGTCACAAGGATATTTTTGAGTAATGACATTAAAATCGAAATCATTTACATTTTTTAATTCATCTCGAATACTTCTTGCCAAAACATTAAAAATGAGTTCCTCCTTGTATTTATAAATACACCCCGGATTGATAACCATATCAGACAAGAATTTTACGGCTTTTTGGGCATGTTTCTTGTTTTTGCTGATAACCACCCAGTCTGTTTTCTTGTTGATATTGGATTTAACCTCCTCTATTTTTGTAATCACAAACGAACGGGGATAATATTTTCTGTTATCGGTTGTCGTCCTGATATTGTTGCCAGCCTGCATGTAGTCATCACAATTTTCGAAAGATTTATATTGCTCTTTATGCTTATCATAATCATCTTTACAATGAACACAATATTTGCCTTGTTTTATTTTAGGGCTGTTAATTTCTTTGAGTTTTTCCAATAAAGTTGGCGAAACATCGTCTATATCTTCACAAGATATGCGTTGAGGTACATCCAAACAAAGCGAACACAACTCACACCAATTTAACTGTTCGCCAAAGTCTTCGGGTTTTCTGTTGTACCAGCCTTTTTCAATCGCCCATCCTCCAGGGCCGTTAAATAACATATCCAATGCGCCTGCTATTTCACAGAAAAAAGCTCCTTTTGGGGTTATTGTTGCAGACCAAGTGTTTTGAGCAAAACAGTTGTCTCTCCTTTTAATAAATTCTTCATCACTTATGCCTAAATCTTTTCTCGACATAAGTATAGCTTGATGAAGACATTTATTGTTGTGGTCATTTAACAACTGCCAATCAAACGAATCATTAATAACTTCAAAGTTTCTGTAATAACCATTGTTAAGTGATGACCAAAATCCGATTTTCGAACAAGAATTATTTAAATATTTATATATATGTTCTTGCATATTTTTTATTGGTCTTCTTGATAAATTTAACTTTGTGCCAATTCTTTTTTCTCTAAGGTAGTCAATAAATTTTTCCAACTCAGGATGAAGTGTAGGCTCACCGCCTATAATACCTACACAGCCTTCATACCCTTCAAATGAATCTACAGCTTTTTTAAAGGTTTCAAAATCCATAAAAAAAGGTTTTGTGTGATGTCCGCAAAAACGTGTACAGTTTGAACATCTGTTTATACAAGCATTTGTAATATCTATTTGTATAATTTTCATGTCTTTTGGACTTTTCATAAAAACCTCTTAATTTTCTAAAACCAATAACACTTATTTATAAAAGAAATTAAATAAAACAGATTCTTTTTTTTATCAAATTTTTGGTAAATATTATAGTAACTGTATTTGTTGCAGCTTAGCAATTCCGCATTTTTTACAAACTCATTGTATAACTTTATAGTTTGAGTTTTATCATCTTTTTTATTGTATATAAATAAATATTTTAATTCCGCAATAACTCTCTGTTTAAAATATTGTTCTTCTCTTTCAAAAATATTGTTTTTAACCAGAAAATCATAAAAATATTCAACAATTTTTACTTTATCAAACTTTCTTTTACCTAAATTAAACTTGCCAAGAGTGTTAGTAAAAGAAGTTTTTCTAAACAGGTGGTTATAAAGTTGATTTCTTAGCCCGTAATAAGTGCTAATTACACTAACATATTGCATTATAAAAGCATCATCTTCAGAGGAAAGTCCATCGGGAAATCTTATATTATACTTATCAATAATTGACTTCTTATAAATTTTGTTCCACAACAAAACATTTACAGCTTGTTTATTATCTTGATTTAAAGATACAAGTCCGATTGGATTGCTATTTATATAGTACCCATGACATGTATCAAACCTTTCATTTTCTATCTTGGCTTTACAAGTTACAATTTCAACTTGCTTTTCAACGATGGTATTCAACATTACCTCACACATTTGTTCAGTATATGAATCATCGTTATCGCAAAACATTATATATTCGCCATGGGCATTATCCAACCCGATATTTCGAGTTGTTGCGGGGCCGCTGTTTTGCGGGGTCGAATAAAGCTTTATTCTTGAATCATTATTTATATGCTGCTTTATTATGTTTACGGAATTATCTGTTGAACAATCATCAACGCAAATAATTTCTATATTTTTATGTGTTTGCTTGCTCAACGATTGCAAGCACTTTTCAATATAATCTTCTGCATTGAATACAGGTACAATTATAGATATTAATGAGGAATTTATTGACATTGTTAATTCCAAATTTCCTTCCACACTTCTATAAATGGTTTATTTATCAGAGGTTTCATTTTGATTGTATGATTTTTTAAAACAGTTTCTTCCAGATGTTCTATAATATGAACATATTTTAACATGCTGAGCAAAATAATATCGGGCTTTAATTGAACCAACTCATCAGGTTCACATACTTTGTATCCGTAAAAAGTTTCATCTTTAGCATGATTGATAAATCTTCTGTCTGCAATAGCTATGATATTTAAGCCTGATAAGTCATACTTATCTGCAAGAGTTTGAAAAAAAGAACCCGCTCCATAAAGAATTATTTTTTTATTTTTTAATTTTTTTTCTATTTTTTTTAAGTGTTTTGAAAAATTAATTTTTTCTAAGTATTCAATAAAGTCACTTGCTGTATTTAACTCTTTATTTTCCATATTTATCCCAAAATCCTCTATTGGGTTTATACTAGCATTTATTAATATTCTAGTCAATGAGGTTTCATCTGTTTAGCAGTTTAAAAAAATCAGCAAATAATATAAAATATAACAATGAACGAAAATTATGACGACATAGTAGAACAGTATTTCCGCTCAAGAAAAGATTGTACGGGAATTGAGTGCCAAAAGGTTATTTTTGAACCCGATGAAAAGCGTGAGTGGTTTTTTGATGACGGATACTGGTGTTATTTTAGTTTTTCTTGCGAAGACCACGACTATCAGCTTGTCAGAACTCAAGAAAAAGACTTTGATGATTATTGCTATATCAAGGATATGAGTTACGAAATTAAAATGTTACTTGCCTATATCAGGCTCAGAAATGTTATAACGATTGAAAAAGAAATGTTTTCAAACTATGTTTCCAAATTTGAAAACGAAAGAAGACTTACCCCTTCGTTAACCGTAGAAAAATTTAATTACAACCAAAAAATGTTAGAGGAGGATGCTCTTGAAAAGTCGGAAAAGACGGCAAGACGTATATTAACGGGTTGTTTGTTTTTTATAGTCATAGTCATAATTGCATTTGGTGTCTTTTTGCTTTCCATGTTATTTGCACCTTCTGCGGCAGCCAAATCCAAATACTCACCACAATTTATACAAAATTTTATACAGTGCCGTGCATTTTCGGAATCAAAACTCAATGTGGCATACAATTCAAAAAGTACGTACGAAATCAAAGGCTTTGCTCCTGACGGCAGCGGCAAATGTGTTTATGTTGAAACTAACGAGTGGCTCAGGGGCTACAACAAGACAACCTGTTATTTTGACCCGAAACAAATGCAAGAATACCACTCGGCAATGCTTAACCCCGACATAAAAGGCTCCGTATTGGTAAAAGGCATGCCTGTAGTCGGCAACAACGAGGAGGTTATGTATTTAAAGTTTTTCAACAATTCGCAAGTATGCCAAACGGAGTCCGTTTATAATTAAAAGCTATTTTACTTTTTTCCACCAAAGGCGTAGAAATTTTGGTGCGTTAAAATGCACACTACTAGCTATTCAGAATCTATACAACTATGCACATTGATACTGATGCTGCACTGCTGCTAGGACAGGGCGACTGACGGGAGGAAGTTTTCGGGGGATGTTCTGTTAACGAACATAAAAAATGAACAAACATATTTGTTTATCGTTAATTGTTTTGTGTATTATGTAAAAAACAAATAAAGTCAGATAATAATGTTATTAATAGCAAAGAAAGGGAAAAAGATGAAAAAGACAATGAAAAACAATTTATCAGCGTTGTTGATAGGGGCAATGACTGTGGCTTGTATATCCATAAGCGCAGTTAAAGCAACTGCAGATGTTGCGGAAAAAGGATTTGTTTCCGTATCAACAACAGCCAATACCGAGCTGCCACCTGATGTTGTAGAAATAAGTATTGCAGTACAAACAGATGATGTTAAATCACTTCAAAAAGCTACGGAAGAAAATAAATTGATTTCAGACAAGGTATATTCTTCTTTATCATCAATGATAAAAAAAGAAAACGGAGATTATATCAAAACCGCAAATTATAACGCATACCCAGTTTACAACTACAAGAACGAGAAGAAAACACTTGTAAAATATGAAGTTTCAAACAATATTATCGTTCACACAAAAGAAATTAAAGATGCAGGCAAAATAATTGACAAAGCTATTTCTTTGGGCGCAACAAATATTAACAACCTGACATTCTCGGTTTCATCTTATGATGCACAATGCAACGATTTGTTAGGTATAGCGGCAAAAAAAGCATACTCAAGAGCAACAGTCATGGCAACTTCAGCAGGTAATTCACTCGCAGGCATAAAATCCATGAGCGGAAGCTGTTCTACAACATCGAATACTCCAGCAAGATTGTATGCAGCAAACAAATCTTATTCATTAGATTCAGCCATATCTACGGAAACATCAGGTTCCAGCCCCATTCAAGGCGGTGTTGTAAAATTGTATGCAAACCTCAATGCTGCATATTTTGTAAAATAAAACTTCTAACAACAAAAAAAAATAAGGATATTTGTTCATCGTGCAAATTTCCTTATTTTTTTTATGGTAATTTTTTTAATAGCAAAAAAAATATTTATACGTTTTATATCTAATATACGGCATTACGTATTTTGCATAATTCATACAAAAAGGAACAATGTGTGCTTCTTTTAAACACTCACATTAATAATCCAAATTTATTACATAAAAAAAACATTCCCATTAAAGGAAACAAGCACACTACTGGGCTAGTTAAAGAAAAACAAATTTATGAATTAAGCAATATTCATTATCCAATATCTTTTGGCAACAAAAGTTTAAATTCGAGAAATTGGGAACACGGTATAAAAAGAAGCAAATTAGCTACCCAGCACAATATACCGACAAGAGAGGATGCGACAACTTTTTTGCAACAATTAAAAACAATTGCATCTTTAGACAATATTTTTTATAAAAGCCTTGCAAACCAATTACGACAAATAAATGAATCAGGGAAATTCTTTGTAGACATAAACCCCAATAATTTAACGGTTGATGTGCGTAATAATAAATTATCCGTTAATAATTTGCTTGATAAAACGCAAATTCCATGCTTTGAAAATTATACAAATGATGCTAATACAATGATTACTCTTATACTTGATGTTCAAATGCATACAAAGTTTTTGGAAAAGCTTTCTAATACTCAAAGAAAAGAAATGATAAATGCATCAAAAACAATTATACAAAAATGCCAAAATGCTTGCCACCAAGCCGGAATATTACAATCCCAAACATCTGTTTATAACTATTTTGACAATCGTAACAAATTTGAAACTTTTAAAAGCGGTAAGCCAGAGATAGAGTCATTTGATAAAGAAAGTTTTAATATTTTTTGCGAATTGTATAAGGAAATTTTACCGATAAATACAACCAATAATAACTCTAGTGAGCAAGTTGATGTTAAAAAATTAAAATCATTATTTATGAATACTGAGGTAATAGGGAAAAAATATCTTCCTTTTTTGTATGAGTACAACAAGATTAATTTATCTGACTTAACGGAAATAATTGAAACAAACCCTAATAAAATCAGTAAAGACGATATTGATTATTTTATTGAAAAAAGAGTTCCGCTTACCCGTTACGACAATGACGCAGTGATAACAAACAGGCTAAATTGTAATAATGCTATAAGCTATACAATTAATAGCGACGAATATCAAAATAACAACCAAAATATATTAAAACATGAATTAGAAATGGTGAACAAAGCTGCTTCTGACAGGAAACTGATAATTGTTGCAGGATTACCTGCAAGCGGAAAAAGTTATTTCATCAATAAAGAGAATTTGTCAAAAGATTTTTATATTGCAGATTGTGATGTAATAAAAGAGCAATTCCCGGCCTATACTAAAGGTAACGCAAAGTCATTAAATACACTTCATGACATATCAAGAGAAATTTTACAACAACATATTTTACCATATGCGGTAAAAAACAATAAAAATATAGCATTACCAACTACAGGGGAAACAGAATATATAGAAACTCTTGCAAAATCCGCCAAGCTATTTGGTTACAATGTGGAAATTGTTTATGTAAAAATACCCTTGAAAAAATCAATAGAAAATATTGTAGACAGATACCAAAACAGTGGTAGATGGGTAGACCCATTCTTTGCCGCAAAACGAGCGGCTAATATAGATTCTCAAATGATGGAGATTAAAAACAGCAAATATGTGGATAAATATATAGAAAAAGAGTATTAATTATTATGTTTTAATTCTCTATTCCAGCATATATAAAAATATACGGATAAAATAAAGTAAACAACCCACATTATAAGTGTAGAATATGTTTTTGCCCCATGCAATATAAGATTAAACCACATTAAAACAGATAATCCGTTTACTATCATCCACATAAACCACTGTTCAATACAACGTTTTACAGTAAAATACATTCCGAATAGCGATAATACCATCGTTGTGCCGTCTAAAACGGGATCGCTGCCGTGAAAGAATTTTATTAAAAATATAGCGCAAACGCACATAATTGCAGCTAATGAAAATAAAATAACACGTTGTTTGTTTGACAATGAAGTTTTGATTATTTCTTGTGTTTCATCTTTAAGATGTTTTTTCCAAGCAAATATACCGCCAATTTGCATAGGAAGGTAATACCCCATATAAAGAATTAAATTACCCCAAAGCGCATTTTGAAACGACAAATAGCTGTAACATCCTGTTCCGCAAAGTCCGAAGAAGTAACAAGAGATTTTACCTTTGCCTGCCATTGAAGAATATAAAATTCCGCAAATAGCAGAAATTACAGCAATTGAACTATCTTTCACAAGATATGCATTTATAAATATAAAAGCAAACACAATTGATAAAGCAATAATTTCAGTTTTTTTCCAACCTATTAGTTCTGTTGTTATAAAATTTTTAATTTTGTTTAAGTTCATAGTTTTGTAATTTACTTTTTAGTATGTATGTTATCTAATTAAAATAAATGAAAGTAAGTTTAAATACAAATAATAATATATCGTTTCAAGGTATATACAATAATAAACAAGTTTTGAAAGGACTGAAATTTGCGGCTGAACACACTGCGTTATTTACAGCAACGGTTTCATTAGGTTTTTCGGCAATAAGACCGGCTGTAATATTGGCAACACCTAAAACGGACGAAAATAATAAAAAAATTGCAAGCGCAAAATCACTTTCCTCCGCCGGTGTGGGCTTTTTAATTACAGCAGCCGCTACAACTCCACTAGCTTCAGCTGTAAAAAAAATTGATAAAAATCCTAAAAAATTTTTATCAACATCTTCCATAAAAAACTTACAAAACGGAGCAAAAACCTTATTGGAATCCAAAAGTTATATGCTGGCAACACAATTATTTAAACTGGGGCTAGGATTATTAATTGCCGTTCCAAAGTCGGCTTTAACCGCTCTTTTTATTCCTCCGATAATGAAATTTTTCTTTCCGGAAAAAAAACATCGCAAAATAGAAATTCCAAAACACCAAAAACAAAATTCTTCAATAATTTCATTTAAAGGTTTATATAATCAAGCAACAAATACATTAGCAAAAGGTATAGGCAAAGTTATTAATAGCTCGACTATCCAAAATTTTGCAAAAAAATATGCAGATACTAATTTTATTCAACATATTATGTCTATCACGGACACAATATTGACTCTTTCATTCATTCATCAGCTTAAAATAAACAAAAACATTGAAGAAAAACGAAAAAAACCACTTATTCACAATTCTATAATGTCTACAGGCATGTGTATAATGGGCGGTTATGCATTAAATGATATCTTAAATAAACCAACGGAACGTTTTATAAATAAATTCAAAGAAGTGAATAAAAATCTACCTGAACTTGAAAAATATGTTCAAGGAATCCGCATCGCTAAGCCGGCATTAATCCTAGGAACAATTTACTACGTATTTATACCCGTCTTATCAACATTTTTTGCAGACAGGACAGGTAAATCTTAAAAATGGGGCAAGCAATGGGTTGAACTTCGAACCTTATTGTTTAGAATTAATACATTTATGTATGCATGACGATGAAACCATCGAGCAAATTAGAAAGTTTCTTAATTATAACAATTTTTCTGATATAAGTTACATTTAGGCAATTTCTGAACATTCAACGACTTTATATAGATATAGGCGAAAATATTGTTATGGGATTTGAAAAAATCGGATTAAATATTGGTAAAGAATTTGTTGTTTGGGTAAAAACAGGCGGTAAGAGCCTGCTTACCACAAGACCTGTTAAAGTAAATATTCAAAGTTTAAAATTGGTACCATTAAAAAGTGATACTGTAGAAATTTCCAATTCAGCAAAAAGATGGTTAGGTAAAACTGAACAGTATATTCCTAATTGTTCAATACCTAATTGCGAAGTATCAATGCATCACGATATAGATGGTATGAATCATCTAATTAGAGGTGTTGGAAAATTAAAGACAGGTAATGTTGGTATTTGTAAAATGGAAGGAGGTTATATAGCTGTTTGTGTTGATAATGAATTTGCAAGATTAGCACCTTTAGAAAAAGATTGTATTGGCTACCGTGGAGTTCAAAGAGGTATGAACGAATTTCGAGATGAACCCTATAGGATTGTCAGTAATGCGAAAGTTGGTGATATTATAATTCCTGACCAAGGTTGCGGTTATGCAGCACATTCTATTGATTTGGCAGAAAAATGTGTTGGTAAGCAAGGTATGCTTTATAAAATACTCATACCAAAAGGGGCACGAGTCTCTAGAAATATGGAACATGGAGGAGAAATTCTTATGCCAAGAGGTGCCGAATATAAGTTAATTTCAAAACAAGTCAGACCTGATGGTAAAATGGACGTTACATTAGAATATATATTGCCTAAAAGTATTAGACCCGAGGACATTCCTCAAATTAAAAAAATTGCAGAGCAATACGTTAATTCCACAAATGAATTTAATAGAGAGTATGCTCAAAAGATATTAGATGAAATTAGTAAGTTAGAAGAAGTGCATACATAATTTTCTTATAAAATTCACGAAAAGCACAATCGAGGTTTGGTTAATGTTCGAACCTTGAAAACTCTTATCGTTCCTAACGAAAAAGGAGCCGAAGCTCCTAATTTTAATAATGGGGCAAGCAATGGGTTGAACTTCGAACCTGGGGTAAATTATATTGTTAAATTTGCTCATCTTTGCCTGCACGATGAAGAAACGATTGAACAAGTGAAACAATTTCTTTTAAACACCATTGATATTGTGTCGTAAATTTGATACACTATTAATACAATGACAAAAGAAATCGAATACTATACAACTCAAGATGGCAAATGTCCGTATATTGATTGGTTTAAAACACTTTCAAGAGAAAACCAGTCAAAAGTTATCAAAAGAGTAAACAGACTTGAAGACGGATTGTATGGCGATTGCAAAAGATTAACCGACAGCAAACTTAGTGAATTGCGATTGGATTTTGGCAAAGGATACAGAATATATTTTAAAGAACTTGATAATGTAATTATACTGATAGTTGCAGGCGGTGATAAATCAGACCAGAAACGAACCATTAAACAAGCCGATAAATATCTTGAAGATTATTTAAACAGGAGTAAAAACAATGACAATTAAACATAATGACTTTGTAAACGAATGGTTACAAGACCAAGAAAATCAAAACATATATTTGCGTGACAGCCTTTTAGAGTTTTCTGAAGACGGAGATTATACAGAGTTTTTCCGCTCACTTGAACAAGTTATTAAAGCTCGGACTTCTGTTAAACAATTTGCAGAATCAATTGGCATGCAAAGAACAAGCCTTGTAGATTTATTGCATGGCAGAACTAAAGCTCCAACAATCGCAACAATAAACAAAATCCTTGACGGTTTAGGATATGAAATTAAAATTCAGTTGAAATCAGCTTAGGGGTAAATTAAAAGGTTCGTTAGTTTATGAATTATAATGAAATAATTAAAAAGGTATCCGGTATTGCATCATATATTATAGTTGCTTTTATTGGTCTGTGCATAGGAGTATGTATTTGTTCTAATACACATACCACATTTTCTTCTATTGCAATGACATCAAGTATTACCAAAGCTGTTGAAATACAAAATTTTATCGAAAAATCAAACTTTAAATATGCAGAGAATAAGAAACAACCACGCTATGCTGATGTTTCAATAGGGCATTTTGATAATCAATACATATTAACTCCCAATTTTGACGAGAATTATGTTAAAGCATTTGATGATTTAACAATTATGTTAGCAGAAAGTGGTATTGCCGATGATAGTGTTATTATCGGATTCAATTATAAATATACTAAAAATAAAAAACTTGCGAAGAAAAGGATTGAAAAAGCAATCGAAAGAAGATTGAAAAAAGTAGATAAAGTAATGTCAGCAAAAGCATCTGTAAAGTACGAAAATGATGAAATGTTTATAACAGTTGATGTAGATGTATTTAGAACAAATAAAAGAAATATTGAAGAAATTATTTCTAGATTAGTACCTGTTGATAAAAAACATAAAACAATAAATGTAAATTATATAAAGTAATACAGAAAGTTCGAACCTTGAAAACTCTTATCGTTCCTAACGAAAAAGGAGCCGAAGCTCCTAATTTTAATAATGGGGCGGATGATGGGATTCGAACCCATGTATATCGGAACCACAATCCGAGGTCTTAACCACTTGACGACACCCGCCATATGTTTTTTGTATTTGTATAGCAACTATATCAACAAAAAAAAACTTTTTCAAGTATTTCTTATACATGTAATTTTAATAGCTTAATCAATTTGTACTGGAAAATATACAGATAAAGTAAATAACTTAATTTAATTTTTTGCACTTTTAAGTAGTGTAAATTTTCACAAAAAATGATATACTTATTTTATTAGTTAAATATTAAGGAGACACTATGTCAAAAGAAGATAATTCAATAAGTTTCGGAATGGGCTTACTGCTCGGTATATTGGGTGGCGTTACAGCGGCAATTTTGTATGCCCCCAAGTCTGGAGCGGAGACCCGAGAAGATATAAAAAATTGTGTTAATGATTTTGCTCAAAAACATGCACCAGAGATTAAAGAAGCCAAAAAACAGGCTTTGGAATCTCTTGATATGATGAAATACAAACTCGAAAAACAATACAACAAAATTAACGAGCATATTAAAGCAAAACAAATGGCAAAAGCTCGTGAAAAAGAAGATGAATCATATGATTTAAATTAATAGGAGTAACAATGTCAACAGCTCTAACAATAAGTTTAATATTACTGGTATTTGTAGTAATTGCCGCAATTATCGCTACAACAATTTATTTAGTGAAGTTTTTAATTGAACTTACACTACTGACCAAAAATCTTGATGCAACAACAACTGTTGTAAAAGAAGAAATCGAACCAATACTCGGCGAATTAAAACAAACATTAACTAACGTTAATAAGCTTGCCCAAAATGCAGATAATCAAGTAGCTGTTATCAAAAAGATTATTGCAACTGTACTAGGCTTCGTTTCTGTGTTTGCAGGAAAATTCAAATTTTTGCAAAGCAGCTTTTTTAAAGGATTCTTGGCAACATTCAATTTGTTTAGACGCAAATAATTGTTATGATTTGTAAATATTGTACAATATACACCTATCTGTATGATTAGATTAATGAAAATTTGGGTATTTATTTAATATAATGAGTTAAATATTCTAAACAGATAGAAATAGTTCAAAGGAGAAATATTATGTCAACAGGAAAATTTTTAGCCGGTTTTGTTGTAGGCGGTGTTGTAGGTGCCGTTGTGGGATTATTGCTCGCTCCTCAATCAGGTGAAGAAACCAGAGAAATGATTGCAAGAAACTCTGAAGACCTTAAAAACAAAGCAGAAAAAACTGTTAAAGAAATCCAAGGTAAAGCAGAGGATATCGTTTCCGATATGCAAAAAAAAGGCGATGATATTATGGAAAAAATTCAATCCATGATTAATTCCAAAAAAGAAAACGTATAATAACCTAAAAAATCGGGCTAACAGCCCGATTTTTTATAAGTGTTCATCGAGCACGTCAAAAACGTATTTAACATTGCCGTATTTTTGTCTGTCTTCATCCGTTAGTTTATTAGCATACAACCTAAATGCACCGATTGAATGAGATCCCAATATTTTCAATTCTGCTTCATATTTTTGGTTATCTGTTAAAACCTTAACACCTTGCCCACCCTTTTGACTGGTTCTTTGTGTTGCCGCATTATAAAATTTCCTAATAACTGTATCGAATCTGTCCAAATTACCATTACAAGCACCCAGTACAGCTTTTTTTGCTCTCGATGTAATAACAACTTGTTGAGGTAATTTATCCGCATCCATTATAATTATTTCATCATTATCAATATTCCAAACTTTTACTTTTTCACTAAATTCTATAATATTATTTATAAAATTATCATTATTAATTTTATCTGTATTTATAGCAATTTTACACAATTCTGATTTAAAGCAATCTGGTGTATTGATATACAAATCTAACAACATTTTAGCGCTTGTATAGTTTTTTGAATCCTGTGATAAAAATTTGCTATTAATAATTTGTACATAAGTTTTGTAATCTTCACCTTGATCTAAATGTTCAAGCACTTCAATTTCAGCTTTAGCTTTTAAATATTCATTAGCTTTTGAATAATCAACCTGTCCATCTACATCTGCAAATTCTTTTAAAATGTTGTTTGTAAACCTTTCTTCGTCCATATCAAGTGCATTATTATTAAGGACATAATTAATGTATTCAGAGTGTAGTTTTAACATTACTATTATTTTTTCAGGATTATCAATTTTTCCTGTTTCAAGGGCATCGCCCATATTATCAACCAAAACCTGATAATAGTCACTGTTCCTGTTTGAGACATCATTGCCAACATAATTATTGTACAATTCTTTTAATTCGGCATTGTCTGATAATAAAATTAATTTTCCACATTTATTAAAATCGTTTCTTGCCTGTTCATCTTTCATGTCTTCTTCAAACATAAAATCGGCAAGTTCTTCATTTGAAATTTCATCATTAATTACTTTTTGAACATCAACCAATTCCAGTTGTTTTGCCTGATCACAAAGTTGTAATTTTTCCAAAATCATATTGTATGATTCATCAACGGCTTTAGCATATTTAGCTTTTCTTTCCGGCGTATAGAACCAATTAAAAAATGTGTTTTTATAGTGTTTTTCAAGTTGAGTAAGGCTTTCTTTCATACCTTCAACATCATATTGTTTTTTAAATTCTTGAAATTCAGGACTATTAATTTCTGCTTTATAGTTGTTTTTATACATTCGATATATATTTTCAAGAGCACTTTTCTTCTCACTATTAAATGCATTACCATCAACATATTTACTCAAAGGATTTGACTCTGAAAATGTAGTATTGTTTTTGTACAGGTTAAATAAATAACCATCTACAAGCTTGTCGGTTTGATAATATGTTGTATCCGGATTATGGAGCTTATGCATAATTGCACGTGTTCTTGTCCAGTATTTATTTGTAACACCTATGTATTCTGCCCATACTCGACTTTTTTTAGATGCATTTTTCTTAACTAAAAATTCTAATTCTTTATTACTGAGCTCATCAAAATCTTTAAACTTGCTTAGCAACTTTATACCTGCATTTTTAGCAATTTTAATGTCTTCAGGTATAGTACCAAAACCATAATTACCTTTTATCATAGATACGTATGTTGTGGGGTAACTGTTGTCAAGATTAACAATCATGTCAAACGGATTCTCGAAATCTAAATATATTCTTTTCAATATATCTAAGCCAATTTTATTCCAATCTTCTTTCGCAAATCTGGAATTTAGGGCTCTTGGACTATCATCTCCGGGCTTTTCATTAATTTTATCAAATGGGATAGGAAGTTCGGGGTACAATTCATGAACTTCATCCAATGTTGTACATTCGTTTAATAAAGAATAATAGTCATTATAAATAGCTTTTATGTCAAAATTATCTTTGCTTATTTCTTCACATAGCTTTTTGCACAAATTTTCACAAATTGATTTATCCTCATAAGCTTTAGTAATATGGCTGATTATTTCACTTTTATTAGCAGCAAGGGGTTGGAATATATCTGCTTCACAGTATGAAATATCATCTTTTAATACACTACAATCAGAATTTGCTTTTTGAATTGCTTCTTGTAAAAACTGTTTGTGATACAGAGCAATCGCTTTCATACTGCCTTGTTCTGTTTTTCCTGATAAAGTTCTAAGCGGTTTTAAATTTGCGCTATATTTTTTAAATCTGTTTCCTGCAAAAATTCTTGGCAAATCCTTTTCTTTAAATGACATATTTTGATTATCAAGTAACGTGGCAAGAGCTTGAGGTATTTTTGATGCCGGAATGTCATAGTCTGTATTAAACATTACTGCATATAAAACAGCTTTTTTGTTAATTACGACTTCTTTTTTGCCATTATCAAAGGATGCTCCGAGTAGATATTGCATCAAAGTCTTATCATTAAGTTTTAATGGTTTTAATAGAGCAATTGCATCTTCCACAGATATTGTTTCATCATTAGCGGTTATAGACAATAAATTATATACTTCACTAACAAGTTGTGAAACCGTCTTTTCTTCATTATTATCCGGTCTACCTTTAAAACTGATTGAGTTATATGCTTGCCAAGAAGATACAGGTACACGTTGAGAGCCTTGATTTATTTCTTCTTGTTGTATAATTGGCTTTGGAGCATTATTTTGCGCTTGATTTTTTTGAGTTACAACCGTCTTAACACTATTAATTTTATCTAACATAATTACACCTAATCATACTATTACTATTTATAAAAAAAAATTTATTGTATTTTTTGACAAAAAAAAATGAGAATGTATAGTTTTATTACATTCTCGTTTTTTTATTTTGTATACTATTTTATCTTGAACAAATTACTCTAGCCGCATGAACACCTGATGCCGAAGCTTGAATAAGTCCTCTGGTTACACCGGCTCCATCACCGATAGTAAAGAGGTTTTTCACTTGTTCCGTTTCAAGCTCATTTGTAAGTTTAACACGTCCTGAGTAGAATTTAACTTCAATACCGTAGAGTAATGTGTATCTTGAAGCTACACCCGGAGCAATTTTATCTAATGCTTGGAGCATTTCAATAATTGCAGTCATTTGACGATACGGTAATACTAAGCTTAAATCTCCGGGGGTAGCACATTTAAGCGTTGGAGTTATTATGCTGGATTTAATTCTGTCGGGAGTTGAGCGTCTTCCGTCTAATAAATCGCCAAAGCGTTGCACTAAAATACCGCCTGATAGCATATTAGCAAGCCTTGCAACATGTTGACCGTATGCAATAGGTTCTTTAAAAGGCTCTGTAAATTTTTCACTTACAAGTAATGCAAAGTTGGTATTTTGAGTTTTCTTTTCCGCATAACTGTGACCATTAACAGTAGCAATACCGCTATAGTTTTCTGCAACAACCTCTCCATAAGGATTCATACAGAATGTTCTTACTTCATCACCAAAAGTTTTAGAATGATATACCAATTTAGATTCATACAATTTGTCTGTAATATGCGAAAATACAGGAGCCGGCAACTCAACTCTGACACCCACATCTACCGCATTATTGACCATACCGATTTTATTCTTTTCAAATTCTTTTGTTAACCAATCTGCACCTTCTCGACCCGGAGCAATAATTAAATATTCCGAACGAATCTCTTCTCCATCTGAAGTAACAAAACCTTTCACTTGTTCATTTTCAACAATAAGGCTTGCTGCAGTTTTTTTATTTAAAATTGTTATATTTTGATTCAAATAATCTTGCATATTTTTCAATACACCAAGACTTCTTTCCGTACCAAGATGTCTTACAGGTGAATGAACAAGTTTTAATTCTGCAAGCGTAGCTGCACGTTCAATATCAGCAAAATCATCTTTATTTGTTCCAAAAACCTCGTCAGTTGCACCAAATTTAAGATAGATATCATCGGTGTATTTTACAAGGTCTTCAACCTTAGCTCTATCCATGTAGTCGACTAAATGTCCTCCAACATCAGGAGTAAGAGTTAATTTACCGTCAGAAAATGCACCTGCACCGCCCCATCCGCAAAGAAGACCACAAGTTCTGCAATTCATACATTTATGAACACCTTCCCTTAACGGACATTTTCTTTCTTCAATTTTTAAACCTTTTTCTACAATAACAACTTTCCAATTCGGTTTAAGCTTCATGATTTCCAAAGCTGCAAAAATACCTGCAGGGCCGGCACCAATAATAGCTACATTGTAATTTGAGACAATATTCATTCAGATAATTCCTTATTTTTACATACAAAATGATTTTATATTAAAAACCATATAAATAACACAAAAAATAAATAATTTAGCTCAAAAATTTACATCTGTATCAATAATATGATTTTTTGTGGTATAATTTCCGTCAAATAATATTACATAGGGGTAAGTATGAAAACAAATAATAAATATTTAAATAAAGTATTTGAACTTATAGAAAAAAGAAATGAAAACGAACCTGAATTTTTGCAAGCTGCTTATGAAGTTTTAATGACATTAAAACCGGTAATTGACAACAATCCTGATTTTGAGAAAAAAGCATTACTGGAACGTTTAACAGAACCGGAAAGACTAATAACATTTAGAGTCCCTTGGGTTGACGACAACGGACAGGTGCATGTTAACCGAGGATATCGTGTACAATTTAACGGAGCAATCGGACCTTATAAAGGCGGCTTGAGATTTCACCCAAGCGTAAATCGTAGTATTATGAAGTTTTTGGCTTTTGAACAGTGCTTTAAAAATGCATTAACCGGCTTACCAATTGGTGGCGGTAAAGGGGGAAGTGATTTTGACCCTAAAGGCAAATCAGATAACGAAATTATGCGTTTTTGCCAAAGCTTTATGAATGAACTATACAGGCACATTGGACAAGATGTTGACGTACCTGCCGGTGATATAGGTGTGGGAGCAAGAGAAATCGGATATCTGTTCGGACAATACAGAAAACTAAAAAATGTTTATGAAGCAGGTGTATTAACAGGCAAAGGTCTGGAATACGGCGGTTCTCTAGCCAGAAAAGAAGCAACCGGCTATGGTCTAATCTATTTTATGCGTGAAATGTTAAAAGCAAACAGTATGAATTTAGACGGTAAAACTGTTCTGATTTCAGGCTCCGGAAATGTAGCTATTTATGCTTGCGAAAAAGCACAACAATACGGTGCAAAAGTTGTTGCAATGAGCGATTCAAACGGATGTATATATGATGCAAACGGAATAAAAATTGATGTTATCAAGCAAATTAAAGAAGTAGAAAGAGGAAGAATAAAAGAATACGCATCAAGAGTATCAGGCTCGGAATATATAGAAACTACTGATGTAAGACCAATATGGAGAATTAAAGCAGATATCGCACTACCTTGCGCTACTCAAAATGAAATAAATCTTGATGACGCAAAAGCACTTGTTGCTAACGGTATTAGAGCTGTTGGCGAAGGTGCAAATATGCCGACAAATCTTGAAGCAATTGAGTACTTCTTGTCGAACGGAATACTTTTAGCTCCTGCAAAAGCAGCCAATGCGGGCGGAGTTGCAACTTCCGCATTAGAAATGAGTCAAAACTCAATGAGATACTCATGGTCTTTTGATGAAGTAGACAAAAAGCTCGATGGCATAATGACAAATATATTTAATATGTGTGCAAAAGCAGCCAAAGAATATGCAGAACCGACAAATTATGTAGCCGGAGCAAACATCGCAGCTTTTGACAAACTCTATAAGGCAATGGACGCTCAAGGTATTATTTAGATAGCAAGCTTAAAATCCATATTTTCGTCAGTAATGGGGTTTAAAAATATCATAGTAAAGACGGGACTATGTTTTTTCATTGCCATTGTTTTTACAATCCGTTTTTCTCCGGCTTGAAGAATAAAGGACTCTTTAGGTTTTGTATCAAATTTCACAGCCTCTTTCTGAGCGTTATTGTTGCCTGAATGATTACACATCACACAAAATGGAATAGCAACACCAGACCCCAAAACAGATAATGATAATGTAGGCAATGCGTATTTAAGCCCTTTTTTCATAACAGCATTAGCTATTTCTTTTCCCGATTGTTTTACGGACAAATACGCAACTGCACTATTTGCATTGTTCCAGATATTTATGGATTGAATTTTTACAGGTTCATTGTATACGTTGTGAATTGTATATTCATATCCATCATATTTTTGCGCAAGTCTACTGTGTAATTTTTTTTCGTTAAGAGTTACCTTAATATAGTTATTTTCGTCATAGGCAATTTGACCTGCTATAACAGGCTGAATTATATTTAAACTTAAAACAAAAATTAAGAATAACTTTATTAATTTTCTATATTTCATAACGAACCGAGTTTTGACATAGTTTGCTTCAAATATTCAGCTTTTTGCGTAAATTCTTTTACAACCTCTGTATCTTTTTGATTTGTAATAATTACATTATAAATATACAAAAGGATATTGGCAATTTTAGGTGTATATATTAATAAATTCGATTTTAATGACAAATCAAAAGCTTGTTCTGCACAGAAAAGTGCCTTTTCTAAATTATTACCTGAAGTCAGTAAGATTTCAGAAGAAAGAGTTTTAAAGAGAACCAAAAATATTATTGACGTATTATCATCATTTTCCATGTTTAATACAGTATTATTAAGTATATTCAATACTATTTCATTATGAGAATCCTCAGCTTCGGCAATTGTAACAAAATACCAACTAAGATAAACAATGTTTTTTATACCTGCTTCTGATGATAAATCCAATATATTGTAAAAAATTTGTTTTGCTTTTTTATTATTTCCAAGTTTTGTATAAGCAAGACCAATCAAAAGCTCACAAAGATATTTTAACTGATATAAACGCATCTCAGCAGCATAAGATTTTGCATTATATATATAATTGCCAAAAAGTTCCCAATTCTGCTGTTGTATTGCTGATAAACCCAATATTATAGGCATTAAAACTGTTGAATACTTATCATTTATACCATCTTGTTGAATTACAGTTTGAATACTATTAGTAATATCTTTTCCTGATAAAAACTCATCAAAAACTTTTAACAAATGAAAACATTTAAATTCGGAAAACTCGGTAATTATAATTTTGCTTATCACATCTTGCTTATGTTCTTGTTTTGTTAACAATTTAGATACATTAGCCAAAAAGATAGCATCAAAAATAACATTATCAAATTCTTGTTTAGAAATATTTTCAGGCAAAACGCTTTCTTTGAATTCTGATAGGTTAAAGCCTTTGAATACTTCGTTACAAAGTTCTAAACAATCTTTTAATTTGCCAAGATTGAAATATATTTCAATCATTATCAAGTGCATAATAAAATAATTAAGGTTAAAATCTTTACTTTTATAGTTTAAGTTACCTCGAGGAGTTCGTTCGATAATTTTTCCGACATATTCTAAGGCTTGATTATAATCACCGTTCATTAAACAACTTTGAACTAGTTTATTGGCAATTTCAACAACTTTATCACTATCATTTTTGGCTTCCAAATCACTTAAAAGTGTTTTTAAAAAGTTTATTATTTTATCGGGATAGTATTTATACATAACTTCAGCAAGTTCGGAATAGACTTCAAATTTAACTTGCTCAACAGTTTTATTTGTTTGCGGATCTATCACATTTTCAACAAGAGAAAGAAACTTTTTGGTGCAGTTTAAGTATGCACAGAAATCACCGAGTTGACTGGATATCATTGCTAAAGCGTGCCAATGAGCAAATGCTTCCTTCTTTATGTTTGCATACTCCAAAAGTTGAGCTTTAATTGGAGTTACTGTTAGAATATTAATAAATACTTTTTCAAGTACATGTTGAGCCATAGCCTCTAATTGTTCTTGTGAAGAAACGGCTGATAAATTATTTTTAAATAAATTATAATCATTTATAGTTATTAAATTATTATCAGCAGCATTGATAAAACCGAGTTGTATCAAATGAGTTAATGATTTATTCGTATCCTGTATATCAAGTTTTAAAACAATATCCAAAGGAATTTTTTCACCTAACAAAAGTAAGGCGGAGTACAATTCAAAAACATTATTATTTGACTGAAGATATTTCATCCGTCTTTGAATTAACTCATCAATTTCTTTAGGAATAACAATCATTTTTTCATTTACAATTTTATATTTGTTATCTTTTAATTCAACAATGCCTGCAACTTCCAGATATTTAAGAGCTTGATTAAAGTAAAAAAGTGAACCTTTTGTATTTTCAAGTATTTTTTCAAAAAAGAATGAATCATTAATTTCAATATATTTTTGCATTGCATAAGCAACTACATTTTTGTTTGAAGCAGGAGTTACTTCAATATCAAAGTAATTTTGTGAAGTCATTAACCTGTATATTTGACGATGGAGCAAAAAGTCTTCATTGCTAGATACAACAAAACCTACTTGCTGCATTGCATCATTATCCAACATGTATTTTAAAATCTCAATAGAACACTCATCAGCATTTTCAATATCATCAATCACAAACAAAGTTTTACAAGAAATTGATTTTACAAAAGCAGTAAACGTTTCATAATATGAGTAGCGCAAATCTTCAGGAAGTTCTTGCACATCACTGTTCATAAGCAATAAATCTTGTATATTTCTATTTTGAAAAATTGAGAATACGGTCTCAGGATTAGAAATTGCAGAAAGCTCATTAACGCCTCTATACTCAAGCAACATTTGTTTCAATAAACCGTACGGATTATATTTGTTAAGCGGAGAACAAGAAAATCTGTAAATTTGACTATCATTAAAAATTTGTTTCAACTCATCAGTTGAAATATTAGCCAATTTCCCCAATCGTTTTGATGAATGAACAGAAATAATTGGATTTGCAATATTTTTGTCGTTGATTTTTTGTAGCTCTTTAGCCAAGTTAGTATTTTTAGTTTTTATAAATGTACAATGTAAATCCTGAAAATTGATTAATATTTCGTCATCAATTTCCTCAGCAGGTTCAAAATCAGTATTTTTGGGGAGTTTAATTTCATTAATATCAAAATCTTTTTCTTTCTCTTTTGTTAATAATTTTGAAAGAACCAGCTCAAAATACATTATCATCCTATCTTTTACACATACAGCACTAAGTGAACGAAAAGGATATTGTTCTTTTTGAACCTGATAAATATATGAATCAGCCACAAGTTGAATACTACTATAAGTTCTGACACTTTCACTTGATGAATATACAACGTTAATATTTAATCCGGATTTATATTCTGCGGGTTTTGCATACACATCTCTTTTTTGTATTGCCATTTGAACCTTTAATTCAATTCCTTTGGCTTCGAAAAGTTTATTATTAATCTCAGTAACAGTTTGAGCAACATATATGGCATAATCAATTGCTGATTTAGCAGATTCTACAAAATTGTAATCTTTACAAAATCTAATTATAAAAGTATCGCCAATAATTTGTACTCGCATTTTTTTTTGAGCAGCAGTTTTCTTTATAATTGCATAGATATTAGATTTAAATTTTTGAGCCAGTTTTTCACTTCTTAGTGCATTTTTTATCTCGTCAAGATTTGTTAAATCAACTGTCAAAACAGCAAATTCATCAATTTCAGATTCCTTTAATCCAATACTTGCGTTTATATCCATACCACATTTGGGACACTTATCAATATTTGTAGTATTTAACTTTCCGCACTTATAACATTTATTCAATATAACCGTACCACATTTTTCACAGGTACTGTTTTTAGTTATTGCACCGCAATTATGACATTGAAGCTTTAACACTTTTTTGCAATTTGGACAAATTAAAGTGTTTTCACTAACTTCTGTTTTACAAGACGGACATTTCATTGTTTTACTTTCACTAATATCATCCATAATTATTATAATATCAGCAATTGAAATGTAATCATCTTAATTGTGTAAAAAACTTATAAAACAATCGCAAAAAAAAATTTGTAGTGTTTTTAATTAAATATGAAAATTTCAGCATTAAATCCAACAATAAAATATATAAAAAAACATCAAAAATGCAATGATATTCGTCCAATCCACTTCTGTGGAAACGAAGATATATTTATCAAAAATTCTACTGAACTACAAACCGGCGACAAAATCACGGGAATTGGTCTGATAATAGACAAACCCAAAATACAAAACAACCATACAGGCACAGCCGAAGACTGTTTAATAACATATCAAAATTACAATAAAAACGGTTGTTTTAGACTAATAAAAAACGATAAAACAAAAATTAAAAATATTTCTGAATTTTTTAAATCTAATAATGAAATATATAAACAATACCAAAACAACAGTTTTTCTTTTTCCGACAAATTGATAAACCAAATAGAGCAAATATCTCCTAAAGTTGCAAACGATATTAAAGATGTATTTATATCAGAAATTGTCTATACTACGTTATGCAAAAAACAGGAATTACAAAGAGCGCAAGAACTTGGATACAAAAAAATCGATAAAAACAAAGATATAATATGTATTCAAAATTTTATAGTTTATCACAAAGAATACAATAACGCATCAAGATACGTATCCGTACCTCTTTTAAACTTTTTGTCAAAAAAAAATGACAAAAACATCATAATAAAAGCAAATGCTTTTGGTAAAGAAAGTGGTTCACCTGTTCGATTATATCTGAGATACGGTTTTTTGCCGCTCAAAGTTAGTTTAGAAGATATCGAAAAGCATAAAATAGAAACAAAAAAAGGATTAAGACTTGACCCGTCTTATCAGGTGATAATGTATCTTCCCGAAAATGCAATTTTATATGAAAGCTTAAGAAAAATTGCACCAAAATACGCAATAGATACTATATTGCCGCAATGGTACATCAAAACCGATTAAACCTTAATAAAATCCGCAAAAACACTATTTTTTGAAACATCCTTGTTGTTATCGAAAACAATAAAGTTTTTAGGATTATGCAAATCATCAACAGCCTTCATTACACCTATTTTACAGGCTTTCTTTTTAATTTCCGCACACAAAACAGATACGCCTAAAATCAAAAGTCTGGTTACAAAAAATGGGGCAATAAAAATAAGACCTAAATCTTTAAGTTTTAGATTACGAGTAAGTTTTAATCCTTCAATAAATCCCGGCATTTTATTATTGTTGGTAAAAGATGAAATCTTCTTGCCAAAGATTTTTAATGTTAAAAGATTTGCAACTGTGCACATTATACCTATAACGGTCCTTGATATTGATTCAACAGCAGCATCTGTATCATCAACAAAACTTTCCGATTTGTCATCTATTGTTTCAAAAGCCCTAAAGAGTTGTTTTTGTAGTTTTATTGCATCATCAATCTGTTTTTGCGTAACAGGAATGTCTTTTAATGCTTTTCTAAGCTTCAACTCATCTTTAAGTTGAACATTTTTATATTTATTGTAATCGTCAAAATCTTTTTTAATTTTCGCTATATCTGAAAAATCTTTAAGAACAGTATTGAGTGCCGATATTTGTTCAGGATTTTGCTGAGGAATATTTTGTATTTTACTTTTATCAGAATCTGTATATGCAATAAAATTAGAAGCATCATTTAAAAGTTGTGTTTTTTCTTTATATCTACCTATCCTAGCAGACTCTTTAGCTATTTTAACAAGTGGTCCGGAAAGTAAAAACATACTTAATATACCGGCAGGAACAGACAACTTTGACAAATACTCAAGAAAAGCAGTGTTTTGAGAATATTTTGAAAGTTTTTTAGACAATCTGCCCAAACCCCATCCCAGAGTTAAGCCTCCTGCTATTGTTAACAAGCTTCCTATAACAGATATAGTCCTAATACCCAACTCAGCATTTAACTCATAATTATTTGATGAAATTTCAAGTCTTTTTATAGTTTTTAATATTTTATCCCTGTCTTTTTGTGCTAATTCTAATTCTTCTTGAGAAACATTCAAATTTTGAAATTCCAGATTTTTATTTTTTTCCGCTTCTGCAAAGTCCTTATGCCATTTTTTATAATCGGAATAGTCTTTCTTTAATTCTTTAACAGTATCAATGGATTTTTTAAAAGTTTTAATCGGATTTAAACTTTCCTTAAAAGAAGAATCTTGGGTTATATCATCAACATCCTTCATATCTTTTATTTTTGAGTTTGCCTGAGCAATTTGTGAATCGTCATATACAATAAAATTTCTTACATCCTTAAGCTCATTATTTCTTGTATGGAATCTTGCAATTCTTGTGGCCATTTTTTCATAATGTGCATTCAAAAAATCAATCACACAAACACTCAAAAGCGTAGTTATACTATATCCTACAAAAGCAGCTATTTTAGGAATGTTTTTATAAGATTTGCTAAAATGTGAAAATAAAGACCCGACAACTGCGCCGAGTAAACCTGATAGCGTAACAGCAGACGAAAAAGCAGCTCTAATTGATACAAGTGCATTTTCAGATTTGTTAATACTAATTTGATCCATAATATTTACGGCATTTATCAATGTAGAACCGTAATTTTTAGCATAATCAAGTTCTTGTACTGAGGGCGGCATTGTTCTTTTAAGCACCGTAATACGAGCATCTTCATTATTTTGCTGTTGTTCCCAGTTTTTATAAAGAAACCAATTGTTTTTTATATATTTAAGATTGTTTAGTGCTTCCATGCTAACCTTCAGCGCTTCTAATTATTTTAAAACCCCTGATAAAAATTTTTGCTTTAATGTTTCTTGGCATATAAACACAAACCATCAGGAGCATTTACATTTCCGTACACACTGTATGCTGACCCCATACAACCGGCTTTACAAAAAAGGAAATATTTACAATTTCTACAAGCAGAATCTTTAGATTTTCTTGGAGAGAAAAAAATATTTTGTCTTCTGTTTTCCCATATTTGCTCAAGAGAATCTTTTGGAAAAACACCTAAAAGTCCTTGTTTATTTTCACATGAAAAACATAAATAGACCTCACCTTTTGCATTAATGTAAAGGGTATTATGTCGATGACATAACAAGTCATTATGCAAAGAATCCTGAACCAAATGTGTTTGAAGATATTCATCAGCATATTTTCTCAAATTGTTATCGGAAACAAAATTATAAAACCTGTAATTCATTTCAAAAAAAGTTTTTGATATAGTTGACATATCAATAATCTCTGCAATTGAAGATAAAACAGAAGAAAAATCACAAACTAAATATTGCTGTTCTTCAAAACAAGGAACAAAACCGGAAACAGAAAATTTCTTAACGCCCAAATTATTACATAACCTGTATAAATCAGGTAAATCTAATGCATTAAGACTCAATGCCGTAGCATTAACATTAACTTTGACACCTTGTTCAATAAGTAAATTTATCCCGTTTATTGCTTTATAAAAAGTATTTTCTCCTCTGATTTTATTATAAATTTCAGGCTTAGAAGCATCTAAACTAACCTGAACATAATCAGTATCAGGACAAAGAATATCAGAAAGCAACTTTGCCTTATTTTTATCAATTAAAGTACCGTTTGTCTGAAGTGAAATTGCAACATTATTTTGTTTTAATGTTTTTAACAGTTCAAAAATATCTTTTCTCAGCATAGTTTCTCCGCCGGTTATACTCAAAGAAACAACGCTGAATTTGTCAGTCAATTCTTTTGCCAAAAATAACAAAGTATCGGTATCCAAATCAAATTGAGAATTATACAGCTCTTGATTACCTTCAAAAAAGCAATGTTTACACCTTAAATTGCATTGAGAAATAACCTGCCAAGATACAGTCCAAGGTGTTGAAAATAAAAAATCATTTTGCGTAATAGAATCACTTACTGATTCAAAGAATTTTCTGTTGGGTGTCGGAAATTTTTTATTTTCAAAATAATAATCTAAAACTTTATTATACTCTTTTTGCGTATACAAAAATTAAACCTCAAGAATCATACGTTTTTGAATCAATTCTTGCAAAACGACATCAACGCTGTTATTAACAGCATTGATGTCATCAATTTGCAAAATATTTTGAAATTCCTTTTTTATTTGTTTCGTGTTTTTTATCCCGTCAATTAAATCCAACAAAATTTTACAGGAATAATTCCCTGCCCACAAAACATCATCAACAACATTGTATAAATAATACGTACCGTTGTCGTAATTTGCTTCAAAACGTTTTAAAATATTTTTGCCGAATTTAAAAACAGTATTATCTGCTATCATTACAAAGCGCAGCAATCTATACCACAAGTGGGACCTTTAACTGCTTTGGATTTTACAAAACTGTCAGATGAAGTTGAAGTCAAATCTTTAACACAAGGTAAATCAAACTTGTTAACAACAGAAGATTTAACGGCATTCAACTTACCATTAATTTTTACAGCATCACTAAATACAACAGGACTAATCATCTCTAACCTCCTAAACAATTTTTGCCATGTCAAAATTACTATTACAATTTTAGCATTTTATTGAACTTTGTCAACAATAAAAAGCCGGTCGATTTACATCGTCCGGCAAAGTTTTCATCATGGAGAAAAGGAGTGGAAGAGAAAGTATAAAGAGAATTGGCTACATATATATAATGCCCATTTTTTTATTTACTAAACATATATATTGTATATATTTTACAAAACTTAATATATTACCTTGATAAACATTGTTACTATACAAAATATAACAAACTCTGTATGATTAAAGTTGTTGATAAAAAATTTGAAAAGAGAGTATTATGGGTCAAACAATTGCAGAGAAAATAATATCCAAACATGCCGGTTACGATGTAAAAGCCGGAGAACTTTGTATAGCCAAAGTTGATATTGCAGCAGTGCAAGACGGTACAGGGCCGTTAATGGTTCAGGAATTTAAAAAATTAGGTAAGGCAAAACCCGCAAATCCAAAACGATGCATATTGTTTATTGACCATGCCTCACCCAGCCCTCGTAAAGAACTCTCAAATACCCATATGGTTTTACGTGAATTTGCAAAAGAAACGGGTGCCGTACTTTCGGAAACAGGATGCGGTGTTTGTCATCAACGACTCGTTGAATCTTTTGTTAACCCTGCTGAAATTCTTGTAGGTGCAGATTCTCACACCTGTACATCAGGTGCTTTGGGCGCATTTGCTACAGGAATGGGTTCTACAGATGTTGCTGTTGCAATGGCTATGGGTAAAACTTGGCTCAAGGTACCATCAACATTTAAGGTAGTTGTTAACGGTGATTTTCCAAAAGGTGTTTACGCAAAAGACCTTATTTTGCACTTAATCGGATTGATTGGCGCAGACGGTGCTACATACAGAGCGTTGGAGTTTCATGGCTCTACTATTGAAAATATGACAATGGCAGACAGATTTACTCTTGCAAATATGGCAGTGGAAGCAGGTGCAAAAGCAGGACTATTCATTACTGATGAAAAAACAAGAGCTTATTTAAAAGAGCACGGCAGAGAGAACAAGTTTGTTGAAGTTAAGCCCGATGATGATGCTGTTTATGAAAGAGTAATAGAGATTGATGCAACAAAGCTTGAACCCACTGTTTCTTGTCCTCATACGGTTGATAATACCAAGCTTGCCAAAGATTTAAATAATGTAAAAGTTAATCAGGTATTTGTCGGAACATGTACAAATGGACGTATTGAAGATTTGCGCATAGTTGCGGATATTTTAAAAGGTAAACATATTAATCCCGATGTCAGGATGATTGTTGTTCCTGCATCAAAAGACATATACAAACAAGCGGTTGAAGAAGGCATTATAACGGTTTTACTTGATGCCGGCGCTCAAATTTTAGGTCCCGGATGCGGACCTTGTGTCGGGGTTCATGCCGGAATACTTGGTGACGGAGAAGTTTGCCTTGCAACTCAAAACAGAAATTTTCAAGGCAGAATGGGTAATACCAAAGGCTTTATTTACCTTTCTTCACCAGCAGTTGCGGCAGCAAGTGCAATAAAGGGGTATATTACAACTCCGTAATTATATAAAGATTTTATTAAAATTTGTCTTATATTGTTGACACATGGCAAAAATAAAAATATGCTAAAATAGTTGGACTGCCTGAAAAAGTTCGATATAAAGAATAAAATAACTTGGACGAGTTTCTTAAGTAACTTATTAAAAATGTTAGCAAGTATCGACTATATCAAGTCGGCTGAAACAACAGACTAGACGAAAAGGTGAATATTGACATGTGTCGTATTGGGGCAATTAAATCAAAAAAATATTTACATCCGTTAAAAGCACTGGAACTTATGCGTTCTCAACAAAAAGGACACGATAATTCAGGTTTTGCTTTTGTAATGCAAGATTTGGGCGGTGTATTTGAGAATTATAAAGGGCTGCCAATTCTTTCTATGGCTTGTACCAATGAAGGTATGCATATTGCGGAAGATATTTTACACAGTATCGGTTTTGTACGTGTAATGCAGTGGGCACCTGATGTGCATAACGATATAGAAGGCTTGAATATTGAGCCTATGCCCAATTATGTTTTTGAGGTGTTTAATTATCCTCATTCTTACAAATATGCCCCACAAGAAGAAAAAGAAGCTTTACTTCTTGATACACGTTTAAAATTGAGAAAAGCTTTAGAACAAGCGGACGAGGGCTATGTTTACTCTTTTTGGCCCGATGTGTTAATGCTTAAAGAAATTGGCGACCCACGTGATATAGGCACATATTTCGGTCTGTGGGAAGAAAATAAAGATTTCTGCGCAAAAATAATCACCGCTCAATGTCGTCAAAATACAAATTACGATATTGTACGTTATGCTGCGCATCCGTTCTTTTTGCAAGGCTATACGGCTCTTGCAAACGGTGAAAATACTTTTTATGAAAAAAACAGATTATTCCAAAAGAAACTTCATAAAGGTTATATTGGCTTTGAAAGCGATTCACAATGCTTTTTGTATACGCTTCATTATGTAAATAAAATTTTAAAATGGCCGCTGAAGTATTTTAAACACGTAATTACTCCGCTTCCTTATGACGAAATGATTGCAAGAAAAGATTCGGAAGTCCTTTTGAAAATGAAAGCCTCACTTGCACATTTGGAGGTTAACGGGCCTAATTCAATAATTGCGGTAACTCCTGACGGAACTTTGTTTACAACGTGTGATTCAAAAAAACTGAGACCTGTAGTTGTGGGTAAAACTGACGATACCGTAATTATAACATCAGAGGTTACGGGCATAAATGAACTTATGCCTAACAGAGATATATCACAGGATATTTATCCTAATGAAAGAGAAATGGTTGTTGTTGATAATGACCTGAATATTGAAAGGTGGCAGCAATAGATACTCGTATTATAAAAACCAATGACGTTTCAAAAAATGATTTGAAATGGCAAATAGAATATAATCCGCAAAGATGTACGCTCTGCGGAAAATGTTGTGCGGCGTGTACGTTCAATGCAATTGAGTTTAAGGTTGAAAGAAGACGTAAGGTTAAAAGTACTGGCGCAAGTCCAAAACCTTCCGTCACTTGGGAAACAGAACCCGTAGTTAAGCAAATTGTACGCAAAAATAAAAATTGCGTAGGCTGCGGAATGTGTTCCAAAGTATGCCCTAATGAAGCAATCAAGCCTGTTTATAACGAACACAACAGGATGAATGTTATTTATAGAGCAGAAAATGCAGAATCTCCCAAAAGAGGCGGACGCTCTAATCTTCACACAGAAGGCAGAACTCTTGACAAAATTAAGATAGGACGTATTTCTCAAATGACAGACCCGTCACTTGATGCTATGCGTCACACTTTTGACATCTTGGCACCGTTCGGTCGTGTACTTCCTCCTGAAAAATTACCGTTTAAAGTTGATGAAAACGGTGACTTGCAAATGAGTGACACTACGCCAAATACTCGTTGGATTTATCCGATAATCATAGGTGACATGTCAATAGGTGCTTTGTCTACAAGAATGTGGGAAGCTGTTGCAATGGCAGTGGCTTATCTCAATGAAGTTGTCGGATTGCCTGTCAGAATGTGCTCGGGCGAAGGCGGTATGCCTTTAAAACTTTTAAAATCAAGATATTTAAAATATATGATTTTACAAATAGCCTCAGGACATTTCGGATGGGACAGAATTATCAATGCCATGCCTGAAATGGAAGAAGACCCTGCAGGTGTGTTAATTAAAATAGGTCAGGGTGCAAAGCCCGGTGACGGCGGTCTTTTAATGGCTAAAAAAGTTGTTCGTCACATTCAGGAAATAAGAGGTGTTCCAAAATCAGATTTGCTTTCTCCGCCTAACCATCAAGGCTTATATTCTATCGAGGAAAGCGTTCAAAAAATGTTTTTGTCCATGAACTCCGCTTTCAAGTTCAGAGTACCCGTTGCAATCAAAGTTGCGGCTTCTGTCACAAGTGTAAGCGTATATAACAACTTATTGCGTGACCCTTATAACATAGTAGGCGGTTTTTTCTTGGACGGTATAGCAGGCGGTACGGGTGCAGCACACGAAGTATCTCTTGACCATACGGGGCATCCGATTGTATCAAGACTTCGTGATTGTTATCTTGCTGCCGTTCATCAGGGCAAACAGGGGCAAATTCCGCTGTGGGCTGCAGGCGGTGTTGGTATGTACGGAACACTTGCCGCAGATGCTTTCAAAATGATGTGCCTTGGGGCAAACGGGGTCTTTACCGGTAAACTCATTTTGCAAGTTGCAGGCTGTATAGGTAATGATTTTGGCAGATGCAACGCTTGTAACACAGGTCTTTGCCCTGTCGGTATCACCACTCAGAACAGAACGCTTGTTGACAGGCTCGATGTGGACAAAGTGGCTCAAAATATAGTTAATTACTTTATTGCAACAGATACGGAACTTAAAAAACTCCTTGCGCCAATCGGAAACAGCTCACTTCCGATAGGTCGTTCGGATGCGTTAATTACCGTAGACAAAAATGTTGCAACAAGATTGGAAATACAACATGTGTGCTAATAAATACACTATTGACAGTTTAAAAGATAACAAAAGACTTTCAACAAGAGAGCTTTTGCAAATTATATATGACAAAATGTCGGAAGGCTATACGTCTTTTGAAATAACGGCATCAGGTCAGCACAACATAGGCGGACCTTTGTGGACAAATGACGGAACGCCGCTACATTTTGAAATCAAAAATCCCGGTCAAAGGGTCGGCTCTATGGGTATGCCTAATACTTCTATTACAATAGAAGGTTCTGCTCCTGCCGACGTAGGTTGGTTAAATTCGGGTGCGGAAATAATTTTAAAAGGTGACGGCGGTGACACAACTGCTCATTGTGCTGCAAGCGGTAAAATTTACGTTGCAGGCAGAGTCGGTACGCGTTCGGGCGCATTAATGAAACATGACCCTAAATTTGCGGCACCGGAATTTTGGGTGTTAAAAAATACGGGTTCTTTTTCGTTTGAGTTTATGGGCGGTGGTACTGCCGTAGTTTGCGGTTTAGACTGCGAAAATCTTGATTCCGTAATAGGTGCACGCTCTTGTGTTGGTATGGTTGGCGGTACTATTTATGTCAGGGGTAACGTTTCCGACCTTTCAAAAGATGTGTATCTTGTAGATATTGATGACAATGACAAAGAATTTTTGTCAAACGGCTTAAATGTATTTTTAGAAAAAATTGAACGCACTGATTTATATTCCACTCTTACTGATTTTTCACAATGGAAAAAAATTGTTGCCAAAACTTTTGAAGAAAGAAAAGCAAACAGTCTTATTCCAATGAAGGATTTTAGAGAAAATCGTTGGTTTAAAGAAAATAACGGCGGTATTTTCTCTGATGTTTATGAAGATGATTTCAAAGTGTATTCAATTGTAAACAAAGGCGATCACCGTTTGCGTTATCCGAGTTGGGATAATTATACTCAAACCGCTCCTTGCGAAAGCCATTGCCCGATTGGTATTCCTACTCAAAAAAGAATTAATCTTATCAAAAATGACAAACTCAAAGAGGCTATTGAGTTAATACTTGATTATACACCGTTTCCGGCATGTGTTTGCGGTAATTTGTGCCCTAACCTGTGTATGGAGGAGTGTAATCGAGGTTATGTAGATGAACCAATAAAATTTGATGCACTCGGAATGATGAGCAGAGATGTGAAAGTTCCTAAGTTTGCTACAACCAAAAATCAATCGGTTGCAATTATCGGTTCGGGTGTTTCAGGGCTTGCAGCGGCTTGGCTGTTGAAAAAACAAGGATACAAAGTCACCGTTTTTGAAGAAGACAAAGAAATCGGCGGAAAATTAAGACAAGTTATTCCATTTGAACGACTATCAAAAGAATGTCTTGATGCGGAATTGGAACGTATTAAAAAATCGGGTATTGAGTTTAGTCTTAATACCAAAATGACAAAAGATTTGTTTAATGACATTACGGCTAAATATGATGCCGTGATAGTTGCTTGCGGTGCTCACAACCCTGTAGTAATCCCGTTTGAGGGTAACGAAAGACTTGTTAAAGGTTTGGATTTTCTTAAAAATGTTAAAAACGGTAGCAAACCGAATATTGGAGAAAAAGTAGTTGTAATCGGTGCAGGTAATGCTGCAATGGATGTAATTTTAGAAGCATATAATTGCGGTGCAAAAAAAGTTACGGCTATTGATATCCAAAAACCTGCTGCATTTGATAAAGAAATTAATCACGTTAAAGCAAAAGGCGCTGAAATTCTATATCCTTGTTTCACGGAAAAAGTTACGGAAGAAGGTGTAGTTTTAAAAGATGGTACGCTTTTAGAAGCTGATACAGTAATAATTTCCATTGGCGACAGACCAAAGCTTGATTTTGTTGAGGCTGATATGCTTGATGAAAGAGGCTTTTTAAAATTGAATCAATACAAACAAACGGAAAATTCAAAGGTCTTTGCCTCAGGTGATGTTATTAAACAAGGTTTGTTTACAAATGCTATTGCAGATGGTAACAATGCCGCCAAAAACGTTATTAATTATTTGGAAGGCAAAGAGCTTGATACGTTTGAAAAAGCGCCAATGCTTCCTCGTGACAAGGTTAAGACTGAATATTATCAAGGCTTGTCCTCGATGAAAGTACAAGAAGTTGAGCCTTGGAACGAAAAAGACAGATGTTTGTCTTGCGGGTTGTGCAGAGATTGTGAAATGTGTCTGCAAGCTTGCCCCGAACAGGCAATAAGCAAATTTACGGATATTAACGGCAATACCGTTTATGCTTCCAATGAAGAACGCTGTATCGGTTGCGGTTTGTGCGCAGGTGTATGCCCTTGCGGTGTTTGGACAATGAAAGACAATTTTGAAAATATTGACGATTTAGCAAGCATTTAATCTTTGTTAATCTTGCATTTTAGCAAGAATTAAGTCATTGTAGACTATATAAAATGATTTTAAAACTATGGAGAATATTTATGACAACAGCAAACCAATCGATAAAACCCGTTACTGCAAAAATAAATCAAGATGAACACATAGAAATTGGCGGATGCGATTTGGTTTCCCTTGCCGAAAAATACGGTACGCCTTTATATGTTTTTGATGAAGAAACAATAAGAACAATTGCACGTCAATACAAAACCGCTTTTTCTTCTTACCCCAAAATCAGTATGCTATACGCATCAAAAGCATTTATGACAAAAGCAATAGTCAGAATTTTGGATGAAGAAGGTTTTGGCTTTGATATGGTATCCGGCGGAGAAATTTACACAGCTCACACTGCAGGTGCTGATATGAAAAAATGTCTGTTTAACGGCAATAACAAATCTTACGATGAATTGCAAATGGCGGTTGAACTTGGCGTCGGTTTGATATCGGTTGACAATTTCTTGGAGTTGGCACTGCTTAACAATGTGGCGAAATCCAATAACAAAACAATTGATATTCTTTTAAGAGTTACTCCGGGGATTGAGTGTCATACTCATGAATATATCCAAACCGGACATTTGGATTCAAAATTCGGCTTTGACCTTACTCAGGTCGATGAAGCAATTGAACTTATCCTTGAACAATATGACAATTTAAATCTTGTCGGTTTGCACGCTCACATAGGTTCACAAATTTTTGAAACCTCCGTTTATTATGACGAAGTAGAAGTATTGCTTAAGGAAATCAGTCGTATAAAAGAAAAATTTAATATAGAACTTACGCATATCAATCTTGGCGGAGGTTTGGGAATAAAATATGTTGAAGAAGATTGTCCTCCGTCTATTAATGAAATAGCGGATAAGATTATTACTTCCGTTAAAGAAAATGCTGCAAAATACGGAGTACAAGAGCCTGAAATACACATAGAACCGGGAAGAAGCATAATTGGTACATCAGGGGTAACTCTTTATACAGTCGGAAGCTCCAAGCAAGTACCCAAAGGCAAGAAATATGTTGCCGTTGACGGTGGAATGGCTGACAACCCTCGTCCGAGCTTGTATCAGGCTTTATACACGGCAGAAGTTGCAAATCGCCCTAATGATAAAGCAACAGAAACTGTTACTATTGCGGGACGTTTTTGTGAATCAGGTGATATTTTAATTCACAACGCCAAAATGCCTGAATTAAACGAAGGAGATATTCTTTGTTTCTACAATACAGGGGCTTACGGCTACTCAATGTCAAGTAATTACAACAGAGTACTAAAACCTGCTGCGGTACTTGTAAATAACTCACAATCTGATATTATAATAGATAAGGAAAGTTATGAGCATTTGGTTTCTTTGGATAGAATACCCGACAGACTTAAAAAACAGCTCTAAAGTAGGATTATAAGTGATAGGCGAAATTAAGGACATACTTTTAAATCAATTAAAATTTCTTCATTTAACCTTTAGCTGGGTTAATATTGTGGAAGTTTGTATTATTGGTGCGTTTTTGTTTCTTATATACAGCAAATTTATTAAAGGTACTCAATCCGAAAAGCTTGTCAAGGGTATATTTATCCTGCTTTTTGCTTGGTTATTCTCTGAAATTCTCATAAAATTCAACCTGCTTATTTTAGGTGTATTTTTAAGAACAATGGTCAGCGTAATAATGTTTGGTGCTGTTATCATTTTCCAACCCGAAATAAGAAAATTTTTAGGATACTTAGGGCAATCACCTAACTTTTTCCACTCTCATTTGAGAAGAAAAAATTTAAAAGATGTTCAAAAGGTTAATGTAATAAGAGAATTAATAGAAACGATAAAATATCTCTCAAAAACAAGAACAGGTGCACTTATGGTTCTTGAAAGAGAAGACGATGTAAACAGTTACTCTGATGTAGGCACGCAATTAGATGCTATTTTGTCTACGGAACTTTTGTTGACAATATTCCACGTAAACACACCATTGCATGACGGTGCTGTTGTTATTTCAGGTGATGTAATTAAATCGGCAGGGGTGTTGTTGCCTCTAACGGAAGACCCGAAATTAAGCTGGAAATACGGTACACGCCACAGAGCCGCCATAGGGATGAGTGAATCTTCTGATTCTGCTTGTCTTGTAGTTTCTGAAGAAACAGGTGATGTTTCCATTGCTCTTGACGGTACTTTAAAAAAATACGAAGATATAACTTTATTGAAAAAAGATTTGGAAATTCTTCTCGGATACGAAGAAGATGAACTTGTTGAAGAAAATAAAACAGTATTTAATTTTATAAAAATTAAAACAACCAAAACACAAAGTACTGACAAAAAATCAGATACTATGTCGAAATAACAGAATGATTATGAACAATCCGATAAAAACAATTTATAAAAATAAAATAGTAGCAGTATTGAGGACAGAAAGCGCAAAAGAGGCAATTGAAAAAGCTAACGCATTAATTGCCGGAGGAATAAACGTAATAGAAATTACCACAGAAAAACCTCAAGTTGTTGATGCAGTTTTGGAATTACACAAAAACACATCGGCAACAATACTTGCAGGTGGTATTATCACATCAATGGAAGCACAAGAAGCAATAAACAAAGGTGCTGATATTATAGTTTCACCTGTATTTCAATTAAATATGCTAAAATTTTGCGCAAGCAACAAAGTTCCGCATATTGCTACGGTTTCTACCCCAAATGAAGCTTATAACGCTTGGAAATCAAGAATCCCGATTATTAAACTCTTCCCTGCAAAATCAATGGGACAAGTGGAATATTTAGAGGATATTTTAAGACCGATGCCGTTTTTACAATTGATGCCCTCAGGCGGTATTACCATTGAAGATTATACAAAATACCTTGATGCTGGCGCCGTGGCGGTTGGTATAGGCAGAAGCTTGTACAAAGACGCCAACTTAAAAGAAATTACAGAGCGAGCAAAGTTTGCAGTATCACAATTAAAGATTAATCCATAATGTCTATAATGCTTTGTGCTCTGTGTTTCCACGTGTGATTTTCTTTTATAATATTTTTAGCTTTTTCAACAATTTCTATTCGTTTATCTTCATTTATTAGATAATACTCTGCTTTTTGTGCAATATCATCAAATACAATATTGTTAAAGTACACAAGACTGTCTTTGAATTCAGATATAAGCGAAGGTGTAGTACTGCACAAACACAAAGCATTTGAGTCTGTTGCGTTTAAAAGTCTTTCGTTAATTCCTAAACCTAAACTTAATGGATGGTTGTATAATACAATTTTGGATTTGTTTAATATGTTTTTATATTCTTCAAAATCGCAACATTCATGGCGGTATTCAATTTTACCTTTAATATATTTTTTCCAAATATCATTACCGTATATTTTTACTTTAAAATCAGACAAAGCTTGTACCATTTTTACTTTTTGCTCGTTTTCTACAAGTTCGCAAGCATTTTGAAACAACATTATATATTGTTCTTTATCCAGTTCAATTTCATAGTTATTATTGACAATTTCCGCAATTTGCCAAAAGGTTAAATGGGGATTTTTTAAAACCAAATCTTTAATTTGCATTATTAGGTTATAAACCAACTCGGGATATGCTTGCTGTATCTTTAAGGTTTTATCTTCATAGTCTTCAATATCTCCAATATAAACAATATCAATTTCTTTATTAATTGAAGAATTTTCTGTAATATCGACTCCGGCAGGAATATAACCGTGCTTTAAATTAGGGATAAATTTGTTCACTGCATTAATATCCGCAGGTGTAGATTCAAATACAACAAATTTGTCAAAAGAAGAAAATTGTTCAACTGCTTTAATATTCTCTTTGAATATTGAATCAGTTGACCACATAACATTTGTTGTGTTGTTGCTCAATGTTTTTTGCCAATGTTCTATACCCGTATTATCAAAACCTATTGACATATTAAAAGTTATGTTGTTTTCTTTGCAATAGTCATAAGAATATGCTTTTACGCCAGAATTATTAAAGCCTTGTATCAAACTTTGCGAAAAAGAATCAACAATATAATTTTTTGAATCAGGTGTCTTGTTTGTGTAAACGGCAACAACAATATTATCTTTGCTCATAAAGTATTTTCTCCCAAATTATACAAATATAATCCTACAATTGTACAATTTTGTCTAATAAGCAAAGTTTTTTAATATTATGCCGATTTCAAAAGTTTAAATCTTCTGTATATCAATAGATTTTTTTGCGAACAAAAATCTCTTTCGTCTAAATAAATATCCACATATTTGTCTGCATTTAACACAAAAAACAACAAATATATATCATTATTTAAATTAAATACAGACACTTTTTCTATTTTTGAAACATCTTTTAACAAAAATATAAAATCATCATTGATATGGTTAACTTGTTTTAAATTTATTCCTATACGCTGTCTTAAATCTTTTTCTATGAAAAGATTCTTTATAGTTTTTATGTCTTGTTGTGATATCGTAGTCCCTTCAATATCAACAACACGCGCATATCCTGCATCCCTGATATTCATTATTCATCCTTGATGTTTAGTCTGTGTTGTTTTCCCTAACAATTATATGATATCAGGTCGAATAAATTATTTAATTGTAAAAAAGTAGACATTCCTTACAACTTTAGTTGTATCTGTTTTTGCCATCCATATCGAACATAGATTGACGAGTTTCTTTAATATCATAAATCTGTTCAGTATAGGATTCTATTAGTAAATCATTTGCACAATTTTTCAATTCTTGAATCGCCAACATAATATTTTTTTTGTTTAAACTCACCATATCTTCAGCCATTTGCAAGTTCGAGAGTGCAAGTCGTGTCATATCTCTAAATCCGCTTGATGCCATTTTTTTTGCAAGTTCATTATTTTGAACTGTTTTCATTAAAGCTTGTGCAATTACCATTGGCATATGGCTTATTAATGCTGCAGCTTTGTCATGTTCTTGTGCGTTAGCCCTTATAATTTTTGCACCTGTTGATTGAATTACCTGTGAAAGAATTTGTACTGATTCTTCAGGAGTGTTTTCTCGGGGAGTAATTACCCATTTTGCATCTTTAAATAATTCAGGAAAAGATGAGTCATAACCACTATGCTCCGTTCCTGCCATTGGATGAGAACCGATAAACACAAACGGTCGCTTTTTATTCATTAAAAATGATTTTAAACTGCAAACATCAGCAACAATAGTTGATGGTTGAATAATATTTTCAAGTTTATCCAAAATTTCTTCACATTTACTCATTGGAGAACAAACAAAAATTACTTCACAATTTTTAAGCGTATTAATGTCATCAGAAACATTAACGGAAAGTTCTTTTGCTTTTACAAGTGTTTCCTTATTTCTTGTAACAGCATATACTTCATAACCTTTTTGCACTAAACTCTTAAAAAGGGAACCGCCGATTAAACCGAGTGAAATAATTCCTATTTTTTTCATATAGTCATCTGACTCCAATTATTTATCTTATACAAAGTGATAAACATTTTATTAACAAGTCCGCACAGGCAACTGGCACCTGAAATTACTTACGCAAAATACAAAATCTTGCAATATTGGGACTCTGGCTACCACTTCTAAAATGGAAGCTGCCTCGTAATTATAAGTTGATTGTAGCATACATTTCAATTATTTGTATGGTTTGCCTTTTCTTTTTTAATATGTTAGTATAGCAATTGTTGTTATGCTAACAATTATGGAGAATTTATATTGAAAGAAATAAATAACCAAAAAATTGATTTAGGCTTGGAGTTAGCTCTGACCGTATCATCATACAGAGCAGCGGGACAAAAAACCTTAAAAACATGCGGCTGTGATAATGTAACAAGAGAGCAGTTAGGTATATTGCTTATACTGTCTTTAAACGGCGGTTTGTATCAAACTCAAATAGCCAACATTATGGGTAAAGACAGACCCAATATTACCAGAATGATAGATGTTTTGGAAACCAAGGGGTTTATACGAAGAGAAAAAGATGCTAACAACAGGAGAATTTTAAAAGTTTATCTTACCGATAAAGGCTTGGAGCGTGTGGAATTTGCAAAACCTTTAAAAGAGAGAATGAACAAAACTCAATATAAAGGTTTTACGGATGACGAAATTTTAATGTTGGTTTCTCTCTTAAAAAGAGTAAGACAAAATATTATAGAAGAATACAATTTAAATATGCAATAGAGGTGCAAAATGACAGAAAATAATATGAATAATGAAATTGTTTCAGAAAACGACAACAATACAGCAGAACAAAATTCGTCTAAAAAATTATCAAAGAAAAAACTTTTTTTGATAATTTTTGCCGCAATTATTTTGTGTGCCGGAGGATGGCTTTATTTTTCATCTTTTGAAACAACTGACGATGCTTTTGTTGAAGGTCACATAATTCGCGTAAGCCCTAAGGTTACGGGTATTATAGATAAACTGTACGTTGACGACAATGAGCATGTTAAAAAGGGAAAATTGTTGTTAACCATCGATGACCGAGATTATAAAGTTCGTTACGAGCAGGCAAAAGCCGCTTATGAAATGGCATTGTATAAACAGAAATCCGCTATTGTAGACAGAAATGCGGCAGAAACCGATATGAAACTGGCACAACAAGATTTTGACAGATACAAAAACTTGTATGACAAAGGTGCTGTTTCTCAACAAGATTTTGACAAAGCAAAATCAAAATATGATTTATCAAAAGCAAATTATGCAACTGCACAACAAGCAGTGTTTTCAAAAGAAAAAAACAAAGTTGCCGATGCCGAGTTAAAAAGACTCGAGGCTGTAATGAACCAAGCTAAATTGGAATTGTCTTACACAAAAATTTATGCAAACGAAGACGGAAAAATTACTAACCGTTCTGCAGAAGAAGGTGCATATATAAATGCAGGTGCTCCGTTATTTTCAATTGTACCCGATAAAAGATGGGTAGTTGCAAATTTTAAAGAAACTCAACTTAATAAAATCAGAGTGGGTCAAAAGGTTAAAGTTAAGGTTGATGCGTACCCCTCACTAAGGCTTGAAGGGGTTGTTGACTCCATTCAATCAAGTACCGGTGCAAAAGCAAGTATGTTCCCTCCGGAAAACGCTGTAGGCAGCTATGTAAAGGTTGTACAAAGAGTTCCCGTAAAAATAGTCTTTACAAAACCTGTTGATTCACAGTACAGTATTGAACCCGGAATGAGTGTAGTTCCTAAAGTTTACGTAAAATAATGACTGCTAACAATAATAATGTGATTAATAACGAAGCAAAAACAACCCGCCGCAATCCTTGGTTAAGCGCAGGTGCCGTAATGATTACTATCTTTATGGTTGTTTTGGATTCCTCTATAGCAAACGTTGCTCTGCCCAATATAGCAGGCTCGTTTTCTGCAACACGAGATGAATCCACTTGGGTTTTGACGAGTTATCTTGTTGCAAACGGCGTAATTATCCCTTCAACAGCGTGGTTTTCCACGTTAATGGGACGTAAAAACTTTTTGCTTTTGGCTACGCTAATGTTTACATTAGCCTCGGCATTATGCGGTATGGCAAACAGTATGTCTATGCTTGTTATGGCAAGGGTAATTCAAGGTATCGGCGGCGGTGCAATTATGCCTATATCTCAGGCTGTTATGATGGAGGAATTTAAACCCGAAGAACGTGGTATGGCTATGTCTGTATTCGGCTTCGGGGTAATCTTTGCACCTATTATCGGACCTACTTTGGGTGGTTGGATTACAGATACTTATTCTTGGCATTGGATTTTTCTTATAAATGTGCCTATTGGATTTTTGTCGTTATGGCTTATTCAAAAATTTATTATTGACCCACCGTATGCAAAGAAAGGCAAAGTAAATTCCGTTGATTATTGGGGATTTATATTTCTAATTATTTGGTTGTTTGTTTTGCAAATTATTCTTGATAACGGTCAAAAATCCGATTGGTTTGGAGCAAGCTGGGTAAGATGGTCAGCAACACTTACTGCAATAACATTTGTTGCTTTTATAATTAGAGAATTAACCGTTAAAGAACCCATTGTTGATTTAAGAGTCTTTAAAGATAAAAACTTTGCAATAGGTACGGTATTACACTTTATTATCGGTGCGGTTTTGTATTCAACATTGGCAATATTGCCACTATTTTTACAGCAATTGATGGGATATACAGCTACTCTTAGCGGTTTAGCAATTAGTCCTCGAGGGTTTGGCTCATTTGCGGGACTGGTTGTTGCCGGTGTTCTTTCAAACAAGGTTGATCAACGATGGGTAATTGCTATTGGACTGGCAATACTTGCTTTTTCCAACATTATGTTTGGAACTTTGAATTTACAAATAGCGATGAATAATATAATATTACCCAATATTATCTGCGGCTTTGCGTTTTCATTGGTTATGATACCCTTAATGACAATTGCGTTTGTAACTTTGAAAAACAGTCAAATGACAAACGCCACAGGTGTATTCAACCTTGCTAAAAGTGTTGGCGGTGCAATCGGTACTTCAGCTGTTGCAACAATGGTTTCACGCATGAGTCAGGTTCACCAAACGCACTTAATAAAACATCTTTCGTATTCAAATTTCGGATTTATGGAAAAGTTAAGTGCGATTCAAGGCGGTATTGCCACAATGTCGGGGCATACACTTGCCAACATTAAAGCAAATGTTATAGTCTATAAGCAATTGATACAACAATCAACTTTGATGGCATATATGGATTGTTTTAAAATTTATGCGGCATTGCTTGTTGCTTTGATTCCTTTAATATTTTTATTCCAAAAGGTTAGTTATAAAAAAACAAACTAAGTGCAGCAAGATGGAGTTTATTATGTTATTTAAGAAAGAGTATGAAATAAAATATTATGAAAAAAATGTTTTAGGCGATTTAAAAGAGTCGGCATTGCTCAATTTTTTACAGGATGCTGCAACATTAAGTGCGGAATCTTTGGGCTTTGGACCTACTTTTGTTTTTCAAAACAATTACGCTTGGGTTGTTTTAAAATATCACATCGAATTGTACACAAGAATAAATAATTGTAATTCTATTACTATAACAACAGAACCGAGAGGGGTATCTAGGTTATACGCATTTCGTGACTTTTATATATATTCTCAATCAGGTGATTTGATAGGGAAAGTTATCTCGACTTGGGCATTAATAGATATGAATACAAGAAAAATATTACCTGTTCAAAAAGTCTTACCAATGATGTTTCCTTATGAAAAAAGAGAAAACGAACTCGAATATATAAAATTCGGAGATGTTGAGAATCCAATATATTCAAAAGAATATATTGTAAAATTTGATGATGTTGATGTTAACAAACATGCAAACAACTCAAATTACATAGTCTGGGCTTTGGATTCTTTACCTGTCGATTTCAGAATAAATAATTTTGTAAAAACGATAGATTTAAAATTCAAAAAAGAAGCTTTTGTAGAAACAAAGATTAAAGTTATCTCCGATATCAACCAAAATTATAGCTGTCACAAAATATTTAGTTGTTCAAATAACGAAGAATTGGCAAATATATATGCAGAATGGCAACAATGTTAAGTGATTGATTTTTTTAATAAAACATATGATAATGAATACAATGAAAAACAAAATATTTATAAGTTTAGCCATATTATTAGCCGTTTCCGCATCAGGTGCGGGTTCGTTCGTGTATGCAAAAATGTCACCTGAAGCATATAAACTTTTTCAAGAAACAACCTTTCTGGAAAAAGGGAATAATTACACAGCCGCAATCGAAAATATAAAAAAAGCTATAGAAATTTCACCTGACGAAGCTATTCTTTATATAAAATTAGGTGGTATTTATTCCGAATTAGGTGATTGGCAAAATGCACTTGTTGCGTATAAAAAAGCGATAAAACTAAAACCCAATGATGCTGTTGTGTATATCAGCATAGGCAATATTTTGCAACAACAACAAGATTATGAAAACGCTTTTGCAGCTTACAATCAGGCAATGACTATTTTCCCCGAGTACAAATATAACTATTTAAATCTCGCTAATGTTAAATTTCTACAAGGTGATAATCAAGAAGCAATTAAGTATTACAAAACATTCTTAGGGTATTATTCCGATAATGCGGAAGCCAGAGCAAATCTTGCATCAATATATTTAAAATTAGACAAATACCAAGATGCTGCTGACGAGTATGCTGAGTTGTACACCCAAAATCCAAACAGTTTTGGAGAATTTTCTAACTACGGATTGGCTCTATTGCGCTCAGGAGATTATACAAATGCAGTTGAAATGCTAAAAAAAGCTGTAAGACTGGATACAGGGGATTATGCTTCTCATGCCAATATGGCTTTGGCATATGTACGACTTTCAAAAGATGAATTAGCCTTAATAGAATTTCGCAATGCATTTTCTTTGAATCCTAATTTAAATGATTTGAAATTCGACTATGCAAATCTTCTCGCTGATATGGGAAAAACCAATGATGCAATTACCATGTACAAAGAATACATCACTTATAACCCTAAAGATGCTACGGCTTATTTTAATTTAGGTCAGGTATACCAAAAAAATTCCCGTTATGAAGAAGCAATAGAAGCATATAAAGAAGCTAATGCCTTAGATGATACCAATATAAATATCAAAAAAGAATTGGCAAGAACTAATCACCTTTGCAAAAATTACAATGATGCAGTGAAATTATATGATGAAATTCTACTAACAGACAAAAATGATTACAATGTTTTGTTTAATAAAGCAATTGCTTTACATGCACTTAATGAATATGATGCGGCAATTGATATTTATAAAAACTTGTATACACAAAGAACAGAACCAAAAGTTAAAGAATATCTTTATAAAGCGTATATTTCACAAGGCGATAAATATGTAAAAAATTCTCAACCCAAAAAAGCCTTAAGTTATTATGAAGAAGCGGCATACTTAAACGCAAATGATTCAGAAGCGGTAAAAGCAATGGCTAACATATATGATTCAATGGGTTCAAAATCAAAAGCATTAGAAAAATATGAAAAAGCAATTGAAATAAATCCGGAAGATACTGAACTTCTATTAGAATATGCAAAATCATTAGCAAAATATAACAAAGACGAAGAAGCTATTTCAGCATATTCAAAAGTTTTATCATTAGATGCAAATAATGCAACTGCACACGAATTATTAGCTGATTTATATGTAAAATCAAATAATCTCAACAAAGCAATTATGGAATATAAAAGAACTTTGGAATTGCAACCAGATAATGAAGCAGCAATGATTAAATTGGGCAATGTATACAAATCCCAAAATGACACTAAAGCGGCATTGAAATTGTATGAAGATGTTGTAACCAAAAATATTAAAAACACTGATGCAATGTTTAATTCAGGATTATGCTATGCGGAACTTGATGATAACACAAAAGCCAAAAACGCTTTTAACAAGGTAATTGCAATTGACCCAGAGTACGCTTATGCATATTATGCACTTGGAATGGCATACGAAAAAGAAAATAATAATTCCGAAGCAATTATTAATTACGAAAAGTTTATGAACCTTTCAAACGATGACGGCTTAAAATCACAAGTTAAAGCTCAAATTGATTACTTAAAATCTAAAAAACAATGAATAAAAATATTTTAAAATATTTAACTGTAATTTTGTGCGTAATATCAATATTTTTTGTTTGCGGTTTCGGATTTAAATGCAGAAAACGCAAAGCACTATTACTTTTTAACAGCCAACCTATCACAAATCAAACAATAAATAATGCAGGCAGAAACTTTAAAGCCGGTGAAAAAGTTTATTATATCTTGTTGAATGATGAAGGTTTTAAAGATGATTATATTAGAGTTCAAATTGTTAAAAAAGAAGAAAAAACAAATCATTGGGGATACAAAGTATATTGGTCAAAGGATTATGAAATTGATACTTCTTTAAAATATTTTAAATCTTATTTTGTGATTGATGAGCCCGGATATTATTTTATGCAAATATTTTCTTTTGATGATTTTGATTGGCCGATTATTCGTAATGACTTTTGGATTAAAAATTAATGTTTAAAGATTTATATTTGTATATAAAATTTAATTTTGACAAAATGTTTTCTTCAAAATATAAAATTGAAGGAAAATGTAATCGTTGTGGTGCTTGCTGTAAAAACATTGTTTTTATGATTGAGGATGAATATGTTAAGGAAGAAAAACAGTTCTTAGACTTAAAAAAGTTTGATAAAAAATATAATCATTTTGAAATATTCGGGAAAAATGACAAAGGAGTGTTATTGTTTAAATGCAAATCACTGGACGAGAATAACAGATGCAAAGATTATATATTCAGGTCGTTATATTGCAGAATGTATCCTATGGTAACAAGTAAAATCAAACTAGGGGGGTGCGAAACTTTTGATACTTGCGGGTACAAAATAGTAGTAAATAAATCATTTCAAGATTATTTAAAAAAATAAGTTAAATCAACAATTTATAAAACTTACATTCGCAAAAAAACAGATTTTTCATACACAACTGAATCTAAATTAGAAAATAAAGTCAAAATTTAAAATGTTAATATTTCGTTACAATTAAAAAATTATGTATATAGTATATACGATTTTGTCTAAAATAAACTTAAAAATCAAAAAAGTATATATTAATTTTTTGTTTTTGTAATATATCTTAATGGTTTCTAATTTCTAATTATTCTGGTCAGGCAATTATTTACAACTTATATACTTTATATAAACATAAGAGATAAATAAAAAACAAAACAGACTAATAGATTTTAATAAACTTAAAACATAAATGGAACGGGAAAAGGTATTTACACAGGGCTTAAACAAGCCCTTTTTTATTGTCAAATTTTAGAAAATCAAATAAGTTGTTCTTTAAGCCAAATCAAAATGCCAATTTTCTCGGTAAGAAGTAAAATCACCGCCCCAACGCAAACCTATTGATTTTGCATAACGCCCCAAATCAGCACATTGTTCGTCTGTCAGAACACCTTTGGTTGTAATATCAATAGCACGTCCACGCCTATGCAGAGATGAATCAGCACCGGCAACACGTCCAGGTTGATTTGCATACTTTTTCTGCAATTCAACTTGTTCATCTCTTGTACGATATCCGCTACATATTTTAAAAGTATAGCCTTTACTTTTGGCATATGCTTCCAACATTCTTACCTTTTCTTGCATTACCGGTTGTAATTCTTTTATATAATCATTGTTGTTATTTTTGCTTTCTACTCTTTGAGCAGGCGTATATGCACCAGCTTGCAACCCATAATCATTACTTAAAGATAACATTCTTTGTTTATACAAACTTTGAATGTTTTGCATATAGGAATTGTACATATTTATAATATTTCCAAAGTCAAAATTAAAACTTGATGGAGCAAACGCAGAATTTAATGCGTTTAATTCAAGATTATTTCCAAAAGAAGAAACACCATTGAAAAAATTTATATCCGATTCAGCACCAATACAAGGGGTGAAATTAAATGTATCCATACACCCCATTGAAGGAAAATTGTTATAAGGATTATTAAAAGAAGACGTAGTTAAGTCAACATTTAAATCAATACCATAAAGATTAGAAGACGCAACAGTACCACTCGAAGTTGAACCTGTATCGAGTGGTTGTTGAAAAGAATATTTCATCAAATATGAATTATCTATTCCCAAAATGTTCTCCTAATTCGACTTTTAATCAAAGTCACTATAATCCTCAGAAATTCCCTTATATTTATAAAGTAAAATTAGTGAAAAAAATTGACAAAAATGGTATAATATTAATAAATGTTAAGATAATATATCCCCTTATAAAAATTATGAAAAAAGGACAAATTCTAATCGCAATATTAATAACACTTGGGCTTACGCTACCTGCTTTTTGTGAAGATGCACAGCCTACCGAAGATGATATGTTTGCGCCAATTGAATTAGATTTAACAGACTATACACATTTAAACAAAAATAACAAAAAATTCAAATTATCTGCAGAAAAAGAAGGTAAGCCATCTTATACAAAATCAGAAGGTCAAATTTGGGATGAAAACATGCTTTTTCGCTACAATTATTATTCGGATGACACAAATTTAAGAGTATTACCCAGCTATGGTTCATTAGGCTCATATGTAACTAAAGATTTGGATGAAAATACAAAAATTTCAATTGGACAAGATGCTCTTGATTCAATAAATGGAGATAAAATAAATTTTGCTTACGACAACTATTCTTACTACGCTGTTGGTGCAAAACTTGAGCATAAAGGCGAAAAGGTCAATTATGCCGTTGCGTCTTACGGTGAAACAGATACCTTAAACCAACAAATAAATGCGGTAATAACAACTAAACCTAGAAGTATTTTAAACTCTAAAGGTAAATTTTATGCAGGTACTGGTGTGTTTACAACCTTTATGAGTGATATGGAATTTACAACAACAGGTGCTTTTGTTCAATACAACAGGGACAAATTGTCCGTTGGCGCACAGTTATCAAATTCTTCATATTCCAAAAGCGGTCAGGGGGATTACAACAAAGCTCACCTTATTACAAAATACAAACTTAACGAGCATTGGACTTTTAAAAACAGAATAGTTAACAATCTTGCGACAGATGAAGTACAAGGTGAACTGGGTATCGTACTTAATCCGCTAAAAGACACAGACCGACTTGAATTTGAAGTAGCCGCTGCTAATTATCAATCTCAAAATGTAGTTACAAGACAACGCCTAAAATTCACAACATCGTTTAAATTTTAATGCTTTTTAAATATTCTTGTCTTGAAACATTAACCTGCTCTGATGTATCTAGATTTTTAACAGTAACTGTATTGGATTTAATTTCGTCTTCCATAAGAATAATCGCATATTTTGCGGATTTTGAAGCCTTGTCAATTTGTTTTTTAAATTTTCTAAACGAATAATCAAATTCTGCACTAAAACCTGCACTTCTGATTTCATCAACTATTTTAAAAGTTTCCGCTTTGTTTTCAGAAATAACAAAAACATCGGTTTTAACAGGTTCGTTTTTTTGTGTTAATGAGTTTAACCTTTCCATACCCATTGCCCAGCCAACTGCCGGAGTAGGTGCACCACCTAAAGTCTCAACAAGAGAATCATATCTGCCACCGCCACAAACTGCATTTTGAGAGCCAAGATTATTAGATTTAATTTCAAAAACAGTTCTGTTATAATAATCTAAACCTCTAACCAGTAGTTTGTTTACATTAAAAGGTATATTTAATGCCGTCAAATATTCTTTGACCTGTTCAAAATGTTCTTTACAATCAGGGCAAATAAAATCACCCAATATTACTTTTTGAACTTCATCTTTTTCAAAAATCTTTTTACAAGAATCAACTTTGCAATCCAGTATTCTTAAAGGATTTTTTTCATATCTAAAATTACAATCCTCACACAACTCTGACAAATAAGGTTTTAGTACCTCTTTAATTGCATTACGGTAGTTTTTACGACACTCAGGGCAACCCAATGAGTTAATTTCTATATCAAGATTGTTTAGTCCTAAAGCGTTAAGATATTTTACAGCAAGATTTATAACTTCTGCATCGGCAGACGCATCAGCTGTACCAAACATTTCTACACCCACCTGATGGAATTGTCGTTGTCTTCCTGCTTGAGGGCGCTCATACCTAAACATTGGACCTTTGTACCACAATTTAACGGGTTGAGGCTGACGTGAAAAGCCATGCTCAATATAAGCACGAACAACTCCTGCCGTATTTTCAGGACGAAGCGTTAAGGAACGTTCGCTTTTCTCAAAAGTGTACATTTCTTTATTGACAATATCAGTAGAATCCCCGACACCTCTGGCAAACAACTCAGTAGCCTCAAATACAGGAGTTCTAATTTCTTTAAAAGCAGCTTTTGAAAAAACTTCTTTTGCAATCTGTTCCATTTTTTGCCAGTCTTGAATCTCCTCCGGCAATATATCTTTTGTACCCTTTTGTGCTTGAATCAATTTTTACCTCACATTCTCTGTACAATTATATATCAAAAACGGCTATTTTAATATGTCATGATTTATAGTAAAATCAACAAAGAGATTGTTTAATATCGGAGAGAAAATGAACATACAAAATATATTTACCGCAAAAAATATAAGCTTTGGTTTATTAGTGCTGTTTGTAATATTTTTACTTGTAAAAATGACTGACATTGCACTTTTGCTTTTTTGCAGTTATGTAATTTCAAGCGCAATTAATCCTTTTGTTGATAAATTATCAACAAAAATGCCAAGAACAACTGCGGTTATAACAATGATTACACTTATAACAATAGTTATACTCGGTTTATTTATACCTATTATAAGTTTGTCTATAAAAGAAATAAAAGAATTTTTAAATCAATTGCCACAACAAATTGATAATATTCAACAATTTCTTTCAACTTTTAAAATAGCAGGACAAAATGTCGCTCAACATTTGAACTTGGAAACAATTTTAAATAACTCCTCTAACATTGCAAAAGACGTTATTGATAAATCCATAAACTTTACAGTAGGAATAGTCGGAGTAGTGACAATACTGGTCACAATTGGTATTATTGTTTTCTTTTTATCAAATGACAAAGACAAAATTAAAAATTATGTATTAAAAATGTTCCCTGTACAAATCAGAGAAAAAGCATCATCAGTAATAGATGACCTTGAACAAAAAGTTGGTGGATACGTTACCGCTCAAATATTATGCGTAACAATGGTCGGGATAATTATAGCAATCTGTCTTTCGATTTTAAGAGTTGAATATTCAGTATTTTTAGGATTTATATCTGCAGTATTGGACTTAGTCCCTATAATCGGACCTGTCATAACAGGAATAATAATTCTGCTGGTTGCATTCCCTAAAGGTTGGATTATATGCTCACTTGCAATTGGTTCGTTGCTTTTGGCACAATTTGTTGAAAACAACTGGGCAAGACCGTATTTCTTTTCGAAATACATGGATTTACATCCGCTAATCGTAATATTTTCATTTATCATTGCGGCAAAATTTCTTGGAGTAATTGGTGTCGTAATAGCTCCTGCAATTGCAGCAGTAATAGTAACGCTTTTTAACGAAATTTATATTAAAATAATGAACGAAGAAGAAAGTCATAATTAATGAACGAAGTAAAGCTTTACAAATCACCGCCGAAATATTCTGAAGTCAATATTTGGCTGGCATTCCCAGCCATGCAAACCTTTGGTATGTCTGCACTGGGATATATGTCCATAGTAAAAACTTTGGACTTAAGAAAAGATTACTTTGTAGAAAAAATTTTTACCGATACAACAAATACTCAACTAAAACCTTCTGACGTTGATGTATTAGGAATTTCAGTTTCTTTTGAAATTGACTTTTTAGGATTTTTCAAAATATTTGAAAACTACAAAATACCATTTAAATCTAAAGACAGAAGTGAAGATACACCGATAATTTTTGGCGGAGGCCCGGTGCTTACTGCAAACCCTGAGCCTTACAGCGAATTTTTTGATTTTATTATTATCGGCGATGCCGAAAATATTGATACACATATTATAGATGTAATTAAAAACAATAAAAATAAATCAAAAGCGGAAATCTTAAAAATTCTCTCAAAGGTCGAAGGCATATATGTACCCTCATTAACGACTTTTGATAAAAATACGGGAGTCACAAACATTGACGGAAGCAAATTAGCTGTAAAAAAATTGACGTCAGAACTTTCAAAATGTATCACAACACCTGTCTTGAGCGAAAAAAGTTTCTTCTCTAACACGTATGTAATAGAGATGGTTAGAGGATGTCCGCAACGCTGCGGTTTTTGTCTGGCATCATACTTAAATTTGCCGTCACGTTTTTGCGCATTGGAAGAAATCAAACAAAGCATAGATACAGGGCTAAAATATACCGATAAAATCGCTCTTTTGGGTGCATTAATTACGGCACACCCTGATTTTGACGAAATTTGCGAGCACATTCTTAAAAAGAAACAAGAATATCCCGAGCTTGAGTTGTCAGTATCATCACTCAGAGCAGATTCGATTTCTCCAATAATAATTCAAACTCTTACAGAATGTGGACAAAAACACTCAACTATAGCTATAGAAGCCGGCTCGGACCGATTACGAAAATTAATCAATAAAAATTTGAATGAAGAACAAATTTTTGAAACAGTAAAAACTGCACAAGAAAACGGGCTAAAAGGTCTGAAAATCTATGCAATGATAGGACACCCGACTGAAACCGATGATGACATAAAAGAAATGGTAAATCTTGCAAAAAAATTAAAATTGCAGTTTAAAACTTTTGAATTCACCTTTTCATTTGCAACTTTTGTGCCTAAGGCTCATACCCCTTTTCAATATTGTGAACGGGAAAATACAAAATCTTTAGAAAAAAAATATGAATACTTAAAAAAAGAGTTTCATAAAATAGGTGTAAAAATAAGAACCTCAAGCGTAAAATGGGATTACTGGCAGGCTCTGTTATCTCGGGGCGACAGAAGAATCTGCGATTTACTCATTGATGTTTACCAAAATGGCGGCAATTTAGGCGCATTTAAACAATCTTACAAACGCATGCAAGAAAAAGGCTTGCTTCCCGATTCCGACGAAATTGTATTAAGAAAAAGAGAATTGTCTGAAATTTTACCTTGGGATTTTATTGATATAACACCGTCTAATGATGCCTTGAAAAAAGAATACAAAAGACTTTTGGGATAATATTAATTTTTGTTAAAATAATAAAAATATTTTAAAATAAAAAGGTTGACATTAAATTTTCTGATGTCATAATAAATATGTAAGGTTTAAGTGTAGTCGAAACACTAAATAACATTTTAATAACATTAATAACCCCGAACACATATAAACTCCTAAATAATAAACACAAAAGAGACCATTAGGATGCAGAAAACAAACCACCCGGACATTAATAATCTGAGTGGCTTTTTTTTATTTCCATTAAACACTTATACAAAGGACATCATTTGATATACAAAATGAAACTATTAAGTGTAAATAAAACAACTATTAACATTTTTGCCATTTAAAAAAATTATCTCTATTATAAAATTATGACTGAAATAAATACAAATAAAATTACAGAAGCTGTTTATAATCTATGTATACAGGCGAATACCACCCTTGATACTGATGTATACAACTCAATATTGAATAAATATTCTAAAGAAGTTGACGATATCAAAAAGACTAAATATGCCAATATATTAAGTAACGCCCAACTGGCATACAAAACCAAAATGCCATTATGCCAAGATACTGGGCAAGTTATTGTATTTGTTGAATTAGGACAAAAAGTACAATTAACAGGAGCTTTGCTAACGGATGCAATTAACAAAGGTATTGAAAAAGCTTATAACGAAAATTATTTTAGAAAATCAGTTGTACAAAATACACTTTTTAATAGATGCAACACAAAAACAAATACTCCTGCAATTGTTTATACAGACATGACGGATACTGATTTTATAAACATAAAATTACTTATCAAAGGCGCAGGGTCTGAAAATTACGGACAGGTTAAAATGTTTTCTCCTTCTGTTAGAGAGGAAGAAATTTTTAATTTTATAAAAGAAACAATAATAAATGCTGGTGAAAAAAGCTGTCCGCCATTAACTATCGGTATTGGTGCCGGCGGCACGATGGAAACAGCGGCAATGCTGTCTAAAAAATCATTCTTTAAACAGGAACATACACCTGATGAGCAAGCATTTATTGACAGACTTAAAAAACACATTAATAACGTAAACACAGTGATTCTTGACATAAAACTGATTTCTTCGGCAACCCATATTGCATGTTGTCCGATTGCGATAACTATAAATTGTCACAGCGTAAGACATTCACAATGTTGTATAACTGACAAAGAAATTTTATATCAGAACAACGTCCCAAATTTTATAGATATTAAATGCGATGAAACAGCGCAAGAAGTTTACACCTTTGAGGTTGAGAAAATTAAACAATTAAAAATCGGTCAAAAAATACTACTAACCGGAGAAATTTATACAGCAAGAGATGCGGCTCATAAAAAAATTGTGCAAGCAATACAAAACAATGAACAACTGCCTTTTGACTTAAAAGATAAAATCATATTTTATGCAGGTCCATGTCCTGCGCCAGAAGGCAAGGTTATTGGCTCTATCGGACCGACCACCTCAACAAGAATGGATGAATTTTTAGAGATTTTCCATAAAAACGGAATGCTCGCGTCTCTCGGTAAAGGAGAAAGAAGCGCAGAAGCAAAAAAAACGATTAAAAAATATCAAGGAAGATACTATACAGCTCAAGGCGGTATAGCTTGTTTGCTTGCTAAATGTGTGCAAAAATCAGAAATCATTGCATATCCGGAACTGGGAACAGAAGCTGTCAGAAAATTGTATGTGAAAAGACTACCCGTAACGGTTGAAATATAATAAAAAAACCTTCCAAGAGGAAGGCTTTTTTACTAGTTAATTCTTTGGAACATATATCCGATACCACGAGCCGTAAGAATCAATTCAGGGTTTGCAGGATCGGTTTCGAGTTTTGAACGTAACCTTGAAATATGTACGTCAACAACTCTCGTATCAATTCTGTGATCCGGCGGATAAGCCCAAACATATTGCAGAATTTCATTTCTTGAATAAGCTTGACCGGAATTGTTAACAAGAAGTTCAAGAAGGCTGAATTCCATACCTGTAAGTCTTATACGTTCATTTTTTCTGAATACTTGACGTCTTGCTGTATCAATTTTTATATTACCTGTAGTAATTACATTTTTTGTAACTTTACCTGTCGAAGGTACAATTTCTCTGTTTGTTGCACGTCTTAAAACAGATTTAACACGAGCTTCAAGTTCTTTTGGACTGAAAGGTTTAACAACATAATCATCAGCACCGAGTTCCAGACCTGTGATTCTTTCTGAAACATCGCCCAAAGCTGTCAATATGATAATCGGAATGTCTGAGGTTCTTCTGATTTCTCTGCAAACACCATAACCGTCCATTTTTGGCATCATAACATCGAGTACAACCAAATCAGGATTTTCTTTATTAAAAACAGCTACGGCTTCTTCACCGTCAGCAGCGGTAACAATATCGTAGCCAATCATACTTAATCTTGTTTCAAGAATTCTGCGGATACTTGCTTCATCATCAGCAATAAGTATCTTTTGTTTAGCTTCAACTTGCTCGTTAGGAACATCGCTATTTGGACACATTTTTAAACCCTATCTTTCTTTCCCTATGTAATAAACCTTTTTGTAACAATATATTTAAATAAATAAATTTATATTACAATATATTGATTTTTTTTAAATTATATTACAACTCATTAAGATAGTCAACTTTATATCAACACCATGCTATTTAAATTGCAATACATTTATGCTGGTGCTATAAATATATTAGGGATTAAAGAGAGAGGAAATTATAATGTCTAACATCGAGGTAATATTACCTGACAATTCAAAAATTTTATTAAACGAAGGAGCAAACGGCTTTGACTTGGCAAAAAATATAAGTGAAGGTCTTGCAAAAAACGCAATTGCTCTTGAAATCAACGGAGATGTAAAAGATATCCGAACGCCTCTTTCTAACGGTGACAAAGTTAAAATTTTAACATCAAAAGATGCCGAAACTTTGTCAATATTAAGACACTCAACATCACACGTTATGGCACAAGCAGTTATTGCACTGTTCCCACAAGCAAAACTTGCTATCGGGCCTGCTATAGAAAACGGTTTTTACTACGATTTTGATTTAGAAGGTCATTCGTTTACGGAAGAAGACCTTTCTAAGATTGAAGAAAAAATGAAAGAAATCGTAAAAGAAAATCTTACATTTGAAAAATATTTAGTGCCTGATGTTGATGCTCAAATCAATGATTTTAAAGGACAAGGCGAAATTTACAAAGCAGAATTGCTTGAAGAACACAGAGAACACAAGCCTACTCTTTATTTAACAAAAGATAAAGACGGAAACACTCTGTTCAATGACCTTTGTGCAGGTCCTCACCTTCCAAACACATCTTTTATAAAAGCCTTTAAGCTTATGAAGGTTGCAGGTGCATACTGGAGAGGTAATGCAAAAAACAAAATGCTTCAACGTATTTATGCAACGGCATTTTGGACCAAAGATGATTTAAAAGCATATTTAACAATGCTTGAAGAAGCTGAAAAACGTGACCACAGAAAACTGGGTTCAAAACTCGATTTATTCTCTGTTAGAGAAGAAATCGGTGCAGGGCTAGTATTGTGGCACCCAAATCTTGCTACGGTAAGAGAAGAAATAGAAAATTATTGGAGAACAGAGCACAGAAAAAGAGGTTATGTAATTGTAAACACTCCTCAAATTGCTAAGTCAAAATTATGGGAGCTTTCAGGACATATTGACCACTACAAAGAAAATATGTTCTTTATCCAAAAAGAAAACGAAGACGATGACCAATTTATTGTTAAGCCGATGAACTGTCCGTTCCATATATTGATTTATCAAGCAAACAGACATTCATATCGTTCATTGCCCTTAAGAATGGCTGAACTCGGCACCGTATACAGAAAAGAACACTCAGGCGCACTTGCCGGCTTAACTCGTGTACAAGGATTTACACAAGATGATGCCCACGTTTTCTGTACACCGGAACAGCTTGTTGACGAAATCAACGAAATTATTGATTTTGTTGCCGATACAATGGCTATTTTCAAAATGGACTTTGAAGTTGAACTTTCAACTCGTCCTGAAAGCTATGTAGGTGAAATCGAAAACTGGAACAGAGCCGAAGCCGGTTTAAAAGAAGCAATGGACAGACGAGGAATGAAATATGAAATCAACGAAGGTGACGGAGCTTTCTACGGTCCGAAAATTGATTTCAAAGTTAAAGATGCCATTGGCAGAACTTGGCAATGCGCTACTATTCAATTAGACTTTAACCTGCCTGAACGTTTTGATATTAAATATCAGGACAAAGACGGTCAATTAAAAACTCCTGTTATGCTTCACCGTGTAATATTCGGTTCAATGGAAAGATTCCACGGCATACTCGTTGAACACTATGCAGGTGCGTTCCCGCTATGGTTAGCACCTACTCAAGTTGCAGTTGTACCGATTTCTAACGACAAACACACTGACTATGCAGAAAAAGTATATAAAGCATTAAGAAAAGCCGGAATCCGTGCAAGCCTTGATGACCGTTCAGAATCTATGAACTACAAAATAAGAGAATCTTTGCAAGACAAAAAGATTCCTTACGTGGTTGTAGTTGGCGACAAGGAAATAGAAGAAGGCTCTGTTGCAATAAGAAAAAGAGGCAAAGGTCCTATCGGCACATTAAAAATAGACGAATTTGTAACAGGACTTCTTGAAGAAATCAGAAGTAAAGCATAATTATGTTAATTAAAGAATTTAAAAAACCGATATCAGGCGAGAGTGTTTTTATCGGCCCTGATTCTAAAGATGACATAATAATTATGGCTTTAGAATCAAGTTGCGATGAAACAGCCTGTGCTATTGTAAAAAACGGACGTGAGGTTCTTGCAAATGTTGTAGCATCACAGATAAAAACCCACCAACAATTTGGCGGAGTTGTTCCCGAAGTTGCAGCAAGAGAGCATCTTGATGCTGTAAATTTAATTATTGCTCAAGCATTTGAACAAGCAAATCTCAAACCTGACGACATAACAGCAATTGCAGCGACTGTCGGCCCCGGTTTGGTCGGTTCATTGCTTGTGGGACTTAATGCGGCAAAAGCGCTTGCAATTACTTATGACAAACCGTTTATCGGCGTAAATCATCTTAACGCACATGTTTGCGCAAATTACATAGATACGGACTTAAAACCGCCTATGATTGCCCTATTAGTTAGCGGAGGTCATACACAAATAATTAAAGTTGATGATTATCTTAATCAACAAATTATCGGTGAAACAATCGATGACGCAACAGGGGAAGCTTATGACAAAGTAGCAAGACTTTTGGGTTTACCATACCCCGGAGGACTTAACCTTGATAAAATGGCACCAAACGGTAATCCGAATGCATACATTCTTCCTCAGGCAAAAGTGCAAGGTGAGTTTGATTTTAGCTTTTCGGGCTTAAAAACTGCGGTTTTAAACCTTACAAGAAAGCTTGAAAAAGAACTTGGCGAAATTCCCAAAGAAGATGTTGCGGCAAGTTTTCAAGAATGTATAACAAAAACTTTATTCAAAAAAACAGTTAAAGCTGCAGAAAAATACGGAATAAAACAGATTGTTTTAGGCGGTGGAGTTGCGGCAAATTCTGAAATAAGAAAAAAATTCTTTGCTCTTGAAAAAGATGGCTACAAAATCTATGCGCCTGCAATGAAATACTGTACGGATAACGCATCAATGATTGCCTCATCAGCATATTTTCTGGCAAACACTATGGACTCGTTAGAAATTGAAGTATTTTCAAGATGTTAAAAAAAATTCTTTTGCTAATTGTTTTGATAATTGTTTGTTCGCCAAGTATTGCAAGAACAAATTCTGAAATAGGTGCTCAATTGTATGCTGTTTCACGTCAAATTGACAACCAAAGCAAAGCCAAAGGGGATATTATGCGCAACAACATTGCATCATTTTTAATAGATGCAAACATGCTGCAATTTAACGAAAATTATGCAGAGTGGAAAAAGCTCCCCTCAGGTTGGCTTTATGACAACAAAAGTGTTCAACATTTTTATTTAAGACATTTGGGAGTTTACAAATCCCCTGACGGAAAGGTTATGGGAGTATTTGACGTTAATTGTGAAGACAAAAATGATATTCAAGAAAGAATGTACGGATATGTAAAAACGACAGAAGTATACTTTTCACCGACATATAAACAGCAAAGAGGACATAATATGGGTTTTATGCAAACATTTTGCAAACAGTAAAACTGTAAAAAACTTGCCTTAACAATATGATAATGCTATATTTATAAGGCTAAAACGATTAAATTATGGGATTGAGTATGGGTTTTAATAATAAAAATTTATCGGCAAAAGACCGAATTGTATTGGCATTGGACACTGATTCACTTGAAGAAGTAGAACGACTTGTTACACTATTAAAAGATTATGTAGGCTGTTTCAAAGTCGGGCCACAATTGTTTACGTCCTGTACTTATGAAGCGATTGATTTAATCAAAAAGCTTGGCGGAAATGTTTATTTTGACGGCAAATTCCATGATATCCCTTCTACCGTGGCAAAAGCAGCATCCAACTTAATTAAGCATGGCGTAACTTCGTTTAGCGCACACCTTGCAGGCGGAACAAAAATGCTCAATACTACAACAAAAATTGCAAGAGAAACCGCAAAAAAATATGACATGCCCAAACCGACAATTTTAGGTGTAACACTGCTTTCCAGTTTTGGACAAAGAACGCTTACAGAAGAATTGAATGTAAAAATGAACATAGATGAATACGTTTCTCATCTTACATATTTAGCAAAAGAATCAAAAATTGACGGTGTTATAGCAAGCGCCTCCGAAGCTAAAAGAATCAGAAAAGAATTTTCAGACGAATTTATAATACTTTGTCCTGCAATAAGACCTACATGGTCGGTTGTAAACGACCAAATCAGAGTTGTAACTCCCGCTGATGCGATAAAAGCAGGTGTTGATTATATGGTTGTGGGCAGACCGATTACATCAGCAGATGACCCGATTGCAGCCGCAAATCTTATTATTGATGAAATCGAAGAAGCTTTAAAAACCGTTGAGGTTTAAGCCTAACAAGTAACAAAAACTTGTTTTATTCTGTCAATACAGGCTTGAGCGCTATGTTCCCATTCTCTGTATGAGATACGACAAACTCTGTATCCTGCACGTTGTAATATTGTTTGTTTTTTTATGTCTGATATTTTTGATTTTTTGTTGTCTTCAACGCCGTCAACTTCTATTATCAATTCATTTCCGAGTTCATCTTTAATAAGTAAATCAGGATAAACACCCGCAGCTTCAAACCCTGCCTTAACCTCAAAACCTTCCATAATAAAAGCTTGTGCAATTGTTTGTTCAAATGCATTTTTATATACATTTTTCTTTGAAAATTCATCTTCTTTGGCAGAATCAATATAGTTTTGAGTGTATTCTATATAATCCTTTAATAAACCTTGTGGTAAGGATTTTGGATCTCTTGACAAAAAAGTAATAAGTTTTTTTCGAGCACGAGTAATTGCAACGTTAAACAAGTTTGGCTTTTGCAAGAAGGTTAAGCTTTGCGCAAAACTGTTATCCGCAACCGCAAGAGAAAATATAATTACATCTCTTTCATCACCCTGAAAAGTATGAGCAGTACCGACTTCAATTTGGTGACGTCTTATTGTTGTTTCCGTAAGCACCTGTCTTAAAGCTTTGGAAATCAAATCGACCTGACCTCTAAACGGTGAAACGACACCTATTGAAACAGGGTTATCTTCGTTGCCTTCATCCTCTAAAATAAGTTCATGAATACGTTTAATTACAGCCTCAACTTCGGGCATATTTCTTGTTGCATCGGAATCGACTTTTCCGTCTTCAACTCTATGCAATTCAAGAACATCGTTTGTGCCTGAATCTTTAGTCATTATACGAATTCTGTTTCCATAAAACTCCTGATTGCTAAACTGAATTATCGGATAATAACTTCTAAAATGTTCATCCAATAAAACAGGGTTTGTAGAATAATAATTCGCTAAATCAAACATTGAGTTAGTTCTGAATCGCCACATCAACTGATATTTATCAGGAATATTATACTGACTTAAAAAGGACTGTTCTTTTGCTTTTTCCAAGAAGGACAGATGCGGAAGTTGTTTGTCATCACCTACAATTACGGCTTTTTTAGCCCTAAAAAGCACAGGGAAACAGCTTGCAATATCGCATTGAGAAGCTTCGTCAATAATAGCTACGTCAAACAAACCTGATTTCATTGGTAAAGACCCTGAAATTGCATAAGTTGTAACACACCAACAGGGGAATGCTTCCATAAGCGGAGTAAAATCTTCATCTTCAAGTAATCTGTTTTGCAGATTTTTCTTTCTTTCTACAATTGCTTTTGTATGAATAATCAGTCGTTGACGTTTGATTTGGTCACGCAGCAAACCTTTTAAAGATTCACGTCTTTTATTTTTTAAGATGTCCACAGCCAAGCCTCTTTGCTTTTGCTTTAGCTGTTTTATTTGTCCGAGTATTTGGTGAATATTACCAATTTTATGAATTCTTGTTTCAATAATACGAGCTTCGCACTCCATTTCTTCAATTTGTAACTCTAAAGACAAACGCATTATTGATTCAGGTTCTGTCGGCAAAGAAGAAATATTCAAAATCTTTTTCAATTTCATTGCTGATAATGAATTTGCAATTGATGAAAACAGTCCTGATTTTTCAAGATTTTTTTCTATGCTTTTTAGAACATTTTTAATTTCATCAACTTCATCTTTTTTTAGTTTTTTATTAATAAATTCTTTACTGCCCAAATCTTTTTCGAGAGCCAGTTTCTTTTCTACAATCTCTCTCCATTCGTTTTCCAAAGAAATAATTTTTTCGCATTTGTTTTCAAGTTCTTTAATTGCTTTTAACAAATCATGCATATCCTCAACATCAACGAGAATCGCATCTTCATAGCCTGTATCTATATCAACTTTACCGGCAATTAAATCCTGTAATTGAAAACTCAATTGTTTTTGATAATTCAACCTGCCTGCACGTAACGCAAGAAACGGTGCGCCCAGTTCATTTAAGCGTTGAGCAACAACATCAACAGCTTTGTCCATTCTTGATGCAACAAGAACAGTTTTTCCGTTTGCAACAAGGTGCGCAACAAGATTAACAATTGTTTGTGATTTCCCTGTACCCGGAGGACCGTAAACAGCCAAAAGCGGGTTTTGTTCTATTTTTCTGATTACATCCTCTTGTGAATCACTTAAAGACAACGGTGTAACTGCTGCAAAATCTTTGAGTTCTTTTTTTTCTTTTGAAGATTTATCAAAAATTTTACCAATACCACGCAAATATTCATCATTTACAACAGACAATGCGGATTCTCTAAACACACCACTGGGCTTTTCGGAAATTTGTGTAAGTTCATGCAGCACCCCAGCCGTAACAGAAGGACGTTTTGTTAGAATAACGGCACTTTGCTCCGTAACTGATACTTTATCAAGCTTTATTGAGGTTCTTGTTTCACGAGAATCTTCAACTATTTCATCAACGTTATCCGCATCGATTTTTTGATAAAAATTATCTGCATCATTTGAATCTTTTACATTGTTTTCATTGTCGTCATCTTCATGACTCAAAGATATATCCAAATCAGGCAAAATTGATTTTAACGTGGTTAAAAATATGTTCAACTTGTCTTTATCAAGCGGAAGCTCGGGAACAACCTCCAACAAACCGTCCAACATGTGTTCCATTTCGTCTTCATCATCGCTTTTACGCATCAATGCCGTTAATGCACCCGTATTTAAAGACATTACATCATCTTGCAATGTGCATGTAATATTTACACCATCTCGTTCCAAACGGCATGGCGTATACAATAACGGTGTCAAAAATTCATTTTTCCGTTTGGATTTAGAGTTTTTGCCTACAAGGAACAAATGACCGTAGATAAGATACTTGTCTTTTTGGCTCATTTCACTTTGTATCATAAGCTCTGTGAGGTCACTGTCAGAACCGTCCAACATTAACGGCTTGTCAAAATTTGTATACAAAGACTCGTCGCCTTTTAAAAATATCCACTTATTGTCTTTATCCTGTTTAAGGTTTCTGAAAGTGGAGCTCTGTACTTCTTCTCTGACGCAATCGTGCAGATAAAGGCTTAGTCTTTTTATAAAACTGTCGTGAAATGCTGACTGAATAATCTTTGTTGCTTCTTGTAACATAAATTCCTTCTAATTTTTATCCCTTATAATTAATGAGATTATCACCGTGCTTAAAATAACTCATTATACCATATTGTAATTATAGTCGATAATTGAGTTTGCGTATCATATAAAATGCGGATATATGAATTTTTGTACTAAAATATTGTTATGGACAAGAACAGCAACAAAAATAAAAAAGCACCCGAAATAAATATAAAAAATATGGGTATAGATATTGACAAAAACGAGTACAGAGAAATTGTGCAATCAAACTCTGCGCATCCTGAGATTTTTGGCAAAAAATATATTAAAAACTTTTATGACCAATACAGATAGCAAATAAAGAAGCCCTCAAGTATATGAGGGCTTTAAGATATTAGAATTAATATTAAATTTAAGTTATTTACTTGGCGAAAGATTGCTTTGTGAATACAATTCGCACAAATGCAAAGCTATTTGCCAAGCAATGACGGATTTAATATTATACAAATTCTTTAACTTCTGCAGCAAGGTTTTTAGTATCCAATTTGATACCAGGACCCATTGTAGTTGTTAAGTATGCTGATTTAACGTATACACCTTTAGCAACTGACGGTTTTGCTCTCAAAACTGCATCAGCCAAAGTTGCATAGTTTTTCATCAAATCATCATAAGAGAATTTGATTTTACCAATCGGGCAGTGAATCATACCTTGTTTATCGGCACGGAATTCAACTTTACCTGCTTTTGCATCTTTAACAGCTTTTGCAACATCGAGTGTAACAGTACCTGTTTTAGGGTTTGGCATTAAACCTTTTGGACCCAAAACTTTACCGAGTTTACCCAACATGCCCATACAATCGGGTGTTGCAATCAATGTATCAAATTCAAACCAGCCGCCTGCGATTTTTTCGATGATTTCTTCTGCGCCTGCTTCTTCAGCACCTGCAGCTTTAGCTTCATCTGCTTTTGTACCTTTGGCAATAACGCAAACTCTTACATCTTTACCAAGACCTGCAGGAAGTACTACTGTTGATCTGATTTGTTGGTCTGCTCTTTTTACATCAATACCAAGACGCATATGGCATTCAACTGTTTCATCAAATTTAACCGTAGCTTCTGATATTTCTTGTAATTTTTTCAAAGCATCGGCTGCTGATGAAGGTTGTACAAAACCTTCAAGCATTTCAGCCTGTTTTTGTTGTCTTTTTGTTAATTTACTCATTGTTATTCCTTTCTGTGGTAATATCGGGTTTTAATCCGTTACGAACGATAAGGTGCGTTCCTTACGACATCCCCTTCCACTGTTTGTTATTCTTCTACTGTAACACCCATAGCTCTTGCTGAACCTTTGAGCATTTTAACTGCAGCTTCTACAGTTGTTGCGTTCAAATCGTTCATTTTGATTTTAGCAATTTCTTCTAATTGAGCCACTGTAATTTTACCGACTTTTGTTTTGTTTGGTGCAGCAGATCCTTTAGGTAAATTGATTGCCTTTTTTATGAGCACTGCAGCCGGCGGGCTTTTAATGATAAAAGAAAAACTTCTGTCTTCATATACATCAATTACTACAGGAATAATATAACCTGCTTGTGATTCTGTTTTAGCATTGAATTGCTTACAAAAATCCATGATGTTAACACCGTGTTGACCCAATGCAGGACCTACCGGAGGTGATGGATTAGCTTTACCTGCTTCGATTTGAAGCTTAATTTTTCCTACAATTTTTTTTGCCATTTTCTTTGTTCTCCTTTCGTGGTCTGGCAGGAATAAATTCCCTTCCACATTATTATTTTGTTTGTTTCCGCCTGTACAATCAATAGATTGTTTCGTTCCTTTCACTGACGTTACAGTCACAATGGCGGCTTGGAACGGTTACGGTCTCCCTGCTTTTGCATTCGCAAAAACCATACGACCTTCACACACCTGATTATACTTTTTGAATTTGTTTGTATTCAAGCTCAACAGGTGTTTCTCTACCAAAGATAGAAACTGTTGCTCTGAGTTTTGATTTATCGGGATAAACTTCTGTAATATCACCGATAAAGTCAGCAAACGGACCTGAAATAATTCTGACTTTATCACCGACTTTAACATCAAGTTCGATTTTTGTTGTTTGAGTTTGAACTCTGTGGATGATTTTTTTGATTTCGGAATCCTTTGCAGGGATAGGTTTTTTAGCTGTTCCGACAAACTTTGTAACACCTGCTGTATGTCTTACTACATACCAGCTGTCATCATCCATAATCATTTCAACAAGTACATAACCCGGAAAGATTTTTTCTTCACGGTCTTGTTTTTTACCGTCTTTAACTTTTGTTATTGTCTTTTGAGGAACTTCCACACGGAAAATTTTATCCGCCATGTTCATATATTCAATACGTTTTTCAAGGTTTACTTTAACTTTGTTTTCGTAACCTGAATATGTGTGAACGATGTACCATTTTTTTTGCGGTTCTTTACTGTGTGAAGCCTGAATATCCGCTTTTAACTTAGCGTCTTTTTCTTCAACAATCTGGTGTTTTTCATTGTCAAAAACACTGATATCTTCTTGTTCAACAGTTACTTCCGGTTGTTCTTCATTTTTTTTAGTCATTATATTAATTCCTGTAATTAAATAATAAATCTTTTTTAGAATCTAATGTATCAAACCAAAGCCCTTGAAAAGCATTTCAAAGATTTTGTCAACAGCAAGAACACCTACTGTAAAAACAGCAGTAATAACAATTACCAGTACTGTTTCTCTGATAACATCCTGTTTGCCGGGCCATGTAATTTTGCCCCACTCAAGCTTTACGGATTTAAAGTAAGTTGTTAAAGCCTGTTTTAAATCAATTTTATCTTTTGTTTGGTTAGCCATTATATTCCTCTTTTATTTAAATCGCGCCCTGAAGGACTCGAACCCTCGACATCCGGTTTTGGAGACCGACGTTCTACCAACTGAACTAAGGACGCTCTTTAAATATTAAATTGTCAATACGCCGATTGTTAACTGCATAAACTGCAAAACAAAGGCGCAAATAAACTTACTTGGTTTCTTTGTGAAGTGTGTGTTTATTGCATCTTGGGCAATATTTTTTAAGTTCCATTCTTTCTTTTAATGTTTTTTTGTTTTTTGTAGTTGTATAGTTTCTTTCTTTACATTCTTCACATGCAAGAACAACCATTTTATCAACTTTACCTTTGATTCCCATTGTGTACCTTCTTATCTGTTTTTACTTATAAATATTTCTTATTTTTTCACAAGCACAATTTATAGAATGCGTCTTTTTCCTCATTCTATTCACCTGCTTATTGAACTGTAATAATATCTTACAATAAACATAAAATTTGCAAAGTACTTATTTAATAATTCTTATAATAATACTTGGACAACATTTCCTCATATTTGTGAGGATAAATTGTAAGAGTCCTTTTTGAAATATAGTCACACCCCAGCGATTGGGCAACCGAAGCAATGTTATAAGCACCTGACACAATAATTATAGGAGTGTTTTTATACTCCTTAAACATTCTTAACTCTTTAATAAGCCATTCTCCCGCATAATCTGGCAAAAAATCTTCCTCCATTTGCAAATCCGTAATTATCAAATCAAAAGGGTCATGAATTTGTTCTTGCGAAATTTTTAAAGCTTCCCGAGCGTTTGACCCGAGATAAAAATCCATTTGATACCCGTGATAACTTTTCAAATTAATCGTATGAAATTTTTGCCAATCAAAAGTATCTTCGGCTATTAAAGTTCTTCTAAGAGGTCTTATCATAAATTAATTATACAAAATATAACAAAATCGGGTAAGGCAATTCGGTACTTTTGCGTAATAAAAATTAAAATAAAATCTGCAATGATATTACAGGAAAATTATGCAAAGGTTATTAATATGGAAATATTTGTTTCCTTAAAAAATTTGATAAAAAAAATCAACGTGATTGACCAAAAAGCAAAAAGAATGTCACAAAATCAAAATTATACTTCAAATCCGTTTGCTTTTACAAAAAACAAAACTTATGTCTGGATGGACCAAGAAGAAAACCCAAACTGTAAAAGAAACAACGAGTAAATTAGCTTAATTGCTCCATTAAAGGCAAGAACTCCGGAAACGAAATATCAACCCATTGAAATTCTTCAATACAAATGGGATTTTTACAAATTAAACCCGCAACATAAAGACTCATTGCCAACCTGTGGTCATGAAAACATTTAACACTACAACCGCCGGTTAAATCAGTTTTACCGTTAACAATAAATCCGTCTTCAGTTTCTTGAATATCAACACCAATTTTTAACAATTCACTAACCAAACATTTTATCCTGTCTGATTCTTTGTTTCTCAAATCACCTGCATTTTTAACAACTGTTTGACCTTCAGCTTGAGAAGCCAAAACCGCAATAACAGGGAGCTCATCAATTAGCCTTGGTATAATTTCACCCTCAATTGTAATTGCTTTTAAATCCGAAGTTTTTATTCTGATGTCACCTACTTCTTCATTAGATACAGATTCACAATTTAAAATTTCTATATCCGCACCCATCTGTGTCAAAACATCTATTATACCGGTTCTTGTAGGATTTAAGCCAACATTTTTTAAAATAATATCGGAATTGGGAACAATAGCACCGGCTACCAAAAAGAAAGCAGCAGATGATATATCGCCACACACCGACAATTCTTTAGGTTCTAATTTCGATTTTTTGATGGACACTGTATTGCCATTCACTAGAATATCTGCCCCCATATATTCCAGCATTTTTTCGGTATGATTTCTTGAAATATATGGTTCCGTAACTTTTGTCACTCCGCAAGTATTGAGCCCTGCAAGTAAAACACAGGATTTTACCTGAGCGGAAGCTATCGGGGTTTTATAATCAATTGGAAATAATTCAGTACCCTTTATGACGAGAGGTGCTCGATAATTGTTGTGTTTGATTTTTGCTCCCATTAATTCAAGTGGCATAATAATTCTTCTCATTGGTCTTGCACTCAGACTTTCGTCACCATAGAGCGTTGATTCAATTTCTCTTGCTGCAAGAATACCCGAAAACAGTCTCATTGACGTACCCGAGTTTCCGCAGTCCAATTTGTACAAATCTTTTTTAAACGCATTTTGTGAATTAATTTTTAGGTGTTTTTCTGATAAAAATTCAACTTCACACCCGAGTGCTTTAATTATACCGAGCGTGCTTAAACAATCTGCACCAAGTGAAAAGTTTTTTATCTCTGTAATTCCGTTAGTAAGAGAGGCAAACATAGCACTCCTGTGACTGATAGACTTGTCGGCAGGAATAACTATTTCGCCTTTCAAACCTTGTGATTTAGAAACTTTAATATCCATTAAATTATATCTTTATACGACTCTTCACTTGTTAACATGTCGTAGTTCAATTCATTCTCATTATCAGCAATTACGGCTGTCACAACAGCATCAGAAGTGATATTTAACATGGTTCTAAACATATCAACTATCCTGTCCACTGCAAACAAGAAAGCAAAACCTTCTACCATTTGAGTCGGTGTTAAACCAAGTCCGTTTAACACGAGCGCAATAGTGATAATACCGCCACCCGGAATACCGGCACAAGTACTTGATGCAATTATTGCCAAAACTGCAACCTGTATGATTTGTAACGGTTCTAGAGTCACACCGTATGCTTGAGTAAGGAAGAATACAGCAATAACCTGAAACATTGCTGTTGCATCAAAATTTAAAGTAACACCCAATGGCAATACAAAGCTGCAAACCTTATGAGAAATACCACGTTTTTCGCAACAAGCAATAACCAAAGGTAAAGTAGCAGAACTACTTGCAGTACCAAAGCCAACCATCATTGCTTCTGCAATAGCAGCAAAAAACAATCTGATGGGGACTTTTGAGAAAACTTTCATGATTATCGGATACACAACAAACAGTTGAATAGCAAAACCGATAAATATTGCTAAAAAGTATTTAGAAATACTTGAAAATACAGAAATACCAAAAGAAGATATTGCAGTAGCCATCAAAGCAAAAATACCCGGAGCAGCAAGATACATAATTCCGTCTGTAACCTTCATAGTTGCCGCAAATATTGACTCAAAAAACGAGACAACCGGTCTGTTAATTTCACCAACCTTAGCGAGAGCGATAGCAAATATCATGATAAATATAATAATAGGAATCATCTCACCTGACGACAAAGCTTCTATTGGATTTGCAGGAATCAAATTGACAAACATCTCAGACATATGACCTTTTTGTTCGGCAATTGCCTGACTAACAATATGTTGGGTTTCAACAGATGCCTTTTGACTAATAAAAGACTGAACACCATCACCGGGATGAAGTGTTACAGAAAGTGTCGTGCCGATAATAACTGCGGCAATTGAAATGATTGAATAGTAAACAATCATTTTAACCCCAAAAGAGCCCAACTGCTTATTATCACCAATACTCGATATACCAATAACTATTGCACTAAATATTAATGGTATTATAACCATTTGAATTAATCTTATAAAAGCCTGTCCAACAAAATTTAAGACAGCATACAACACTTTATACATAGCCGTAGGTTCATGTGTAGCAGTATATGTATGCATTGCAATACCTAAAATAATACCGGCAATAAGCCCTAAAAATATATGTCCGTTTCTTTTGATACCCAAGCCTAAAGCAATAAGTATCTGCATGTGTAATTTCATACTATATCCTCTCTTTTACAGATTATATTTATGATAAGTATAGATATTTTACTATTTTTTATAATTAATGACAACAATGCATATGAATGAATTTAACCAAGCCTAATTATTAAGAAATATTAACAAAAGTATATACTAAAAAGCAATTTTTATATACTTTTTTACTTTATATATATACAAGAGAGAAAATTAAAATAAGAGGTCAGAGAGATATGATTAAATCTACAAATCCGTTTGCTAATTATACATTAGCAATTACTACACAATATAGTGAAACTAAAGCCGGTATAGCTGAAGCTGAAAAACAACCAAAAAGAAAAGTTTATAGAAGTCTTGATTCAATGTTAGAAGAATGTGTATTCTTGGGGGCAACCAGATTCGGCACAAACTTTATAGCATAATCAACAACAAACACTGACCACTTAATATAAAGAGAAACAATAGAGGAATTCGGCAACTAGACTTAAATTTAAAAAGACCTGAACAAAATGTTCAGGTCTTTCTTTTATGACTGCGCACTGTGGCAATTATGTTTATCACATTTCACCACTTGCACATTGCGAGTTTCTGAAAATTCACATCTTGCAGCTTTAATTTTTTCTTTCGTTTCTTCATCCAAGCTTTTACCGTTAACAAGCCTGTCGACAAATCCGTTATTAAGCTTGACAGCTTTAGGTAAAGCTCCTATTTCATCAAGAATATCTTTTATTTGAACAAAATCATATGAAAATGATTGTTTTGACTGATACACAAGAGTTTCACCGGTAGTGGCTTGGACAGGTTCTCCGCCTTCATCAAAATAAAGCTTAAATATTGATTTTAAGTCTTGTAATTCTGATTGCATTGTTTGAACAGCTTGCTGAATACGTAAAAAACGTTCAAACAAATAATCAATATTACCGATTTGTTTTAATTGCCAATCGTATTTTTTCTCATAAAGTTTTTTAAGCTTAGGATATGCTTGAGCAAGACCTATAGTATCTGCCATTGCACGATGCCTCAAGTCAAATTCGACTCCAAACTTAATCATCAAATTCTCTAAACCGTGAGATTCAAATTCGGGATAAACTTCTTTAAACAAAAATTGAGAATCAATTCTTTGATTTTCGAGCGGTTTACCCAAAACTCTTTTTGAAGCTTCATTCAAAAAGTTATAATCAAATATTGCATTATGCGCAACTATCGGATAGTCACCAATAAACTCTAAAATTGTCGGCAAAACTTCTTCTTCAGTAGGCTTATCGGCAACCATTTCTTCGGTAATACCGTGAACAGCCATGCTTGATTTACGAATATGTTGCTGCGGATTAATCATTGTTTCATAACTGTCTTTGATTACTCCGTTTTCAAGCCTTACTGCCGCAAACTCAATAATTCTCTCTTTTTTATAATCCAGACCCGTAGTTTCAACGTCCAGAACAATTTCAATACATTTTTTTCTAGGCATTATAAATTCTCCCTACATTTATATTAACACAAACGATTAATCAGTCATCTAATTAACAAAATTTACAAAAAGTAGAAAAATAGAATCACGCTAAAAACCGCATTATCAAAGGTCAAAATAGGTGAAAACAACGCAGGGACTTGACTTTTTATCTTTATGAAGTACTATGTATAAGAACCTAAAGTTTAAAACACCTTGTGAATGTCAAAGCAAAGTGCAATAAACCAAAGGTTTCGGGAACTCTGACAGGTAAACAATTTTACTTAATTACTAACAAAAATTGTTACCCTAAGAGAGAAGTAAATAAAATAACCCAATACATAAAGACTTCACCCCGTTCAATTTACAAAACAGAGGATTAACGTTTGATTAGAAAGTTACTAACACTAACCTTACTACTCATTTTTTGCATTTTAGCAAATCCCAATCAGACACAAGCAGCAACATCAAAAGCCACAGTTAAGGATTACATTGTAAAACATTCCTTAGAGATGGGCGTTGATCCTGCTTTGGGCTTGAGTATAGCAAAAATGGAATCGGGCTTTGTCCATGAAAAAAGAAGCTCATACGGTGCTGTTGGCGTATTTCAATTAATGCCATCAACAGCAAGAAAACTCGGTTACAATCCGTACTATTTGAGTGACAACATCAGAGGCGGATTGATGTATTACAAAATGATGTACCAAAAATTCGGTTCAGTAGAATTGGCACTCGCCGCATACAATGCAGGTCCCGGAAACGTTAGCAAATACAAAGGCGTTCCACCTTTTGCAGAAACTAAGCGTTTTGTTAAAGGGATTATGAGCGAGTATTATGCTCAAAAAGCGAACCCCGACCCTGCAATTACAAAGTACAGTAAAACAGGCAACAACAGAACTGCAAACAAAGCACTTGTAATTGATAAAGAAGCTAATGTATTAAAAAATAATTCTTTAGATAATTTACCGTTTGTTTCTTTGTACGGTGCAATCTAAATTAATAACCGACAAAATTATTAAGGGTGCCAATAATAATCAGCAAATGTTGAATTTATTATAAGCACCCTTTTTTAACGAATAAAAACGATAAAACAGTTATTAAAATGTAAAGTTTTATCAAGAAACTACAAAATGCTTTTTGTTTGACTTAGAATAGATTTAATAGGTAAACACGCAGAGGAAGTATGTTTAAAGAAACAAAAACTCACGAGGTCACAACTGACGTTGTAATTTTTACAATTAAAGATAACAAATTGATGGTACTGCTTGTAAAACGTGCGAATGAGCCATTTAAAGGGAAATGGGCACTACCCGGCGGTTATATCAGGATTTCCGAAACATTGGACGATGCAGCTTTACGTATTTTGAAAGAAAAAACCAACGTACAAAACATTTACCTTGAACAGTTATATACCTTCGGAGACCCGCTGCGTCACCCTAATGCACGTGTTATTACCTGCGCATACTTTGCTCTTATACGTTCTGACGACATTGAACTTTCTTACGAAGGTAGTACGGAAATTACCGATGTTAAGTGGCATCCTGTATATACCTTACCTGCTATGGCGTTCGACCACAAAGAAATCATTGAATATTCATTAAAAAGAACAAGAGAACGTCTTGAATTCTGTCCGATTGCTTACCAATTGTTACCGCAAAAATTTACATTGACAGAATTGCAAAAAGCTTACGAACTTATTTTGATGAAAAAACTCGACAAAAGAAACTTCAGGAAAAAATTCCTTTCGCTCGCAATTTTAAAAGAGTTGGATGAATATACAAAATCGGGTTCAAAACGCCCTGCAAGATTGTATTCTTTTGACAAAATTACATTAAACTCAAAACGCGGTCATTTCTTTTCATAGTTGATACAGAAATAGCTCAAAAAAAGCTACAAGGTGAAATTGTTAAAAAAAGACATAGCAAAATTCAGAATGCAAAGTTGGATAGGTTGGGGGCTGCCTGTTCTTTATGCACCTTTCTTGATTATAGCGATAAAAACATCGGGTTTTACTCTGACTAATATAATTTTTTGCGGCTTTTTACTGTTGCTTTTATTTATATGTCAAATTTTATACAAAAGATTAACATGCATAGCCATAAACAGAAAACAAAAAATAATCGAAATACAATACCAAAATGGAAATAATGGAAGAAAAGTCAAAGCCATTCCATTTGAAAGAATTGATTATTTTGAAATTTTTGAAGACACTCTACATGCACAGAATAATCTTAGAAATCTATTATTAGCAATACATAGAACTATATATTCCGATGGCTCAAAAGTACAACAGTTAAAAGTAGTTTATAACAACAAAAACAAAACTGGTGAAACTATTGTAATAAAACCTGAATTATCACTAATAAATGAACTAAAAAAAGATTTTGAAGTTAAATTTCAAACTAAATGGATAAAATTAAGATTTTACAGTTATGCAAGAGTTTATATGCTTACAAAAGCAATAATATTACTATTTCTTATAATTTCAATAGTAATGTAAAAATTCAATAGCAAAAGCAAAAATTTACTCAAGAAACTTTATAATTCAAGACTCATTAAAACTTCTTCAAATTTGCATAAAGTGCATCCACGGCTTTTTTGCCCTGTTTACCAAAATCAATTACATACATTGAGGAAGAACCGATTTGTTTAATTTCATCAATGTGACCTATACCAAATTTTTCGTGAAATACTCTGTCACCTTTTGTAAAAGTATTGCCGGCCTGCACTGAAGACACAACCTGAGTTGTACCCATTGTTTCCCTTGCTTTTTTTTCTTCAAGCATACGTTTTATAGGGTTGTCTTCAAGAAGTTTTTTAACTTTTTCCTCATCTTTTGCTTTATTTTGTGCATTTTTCACAACAAAAGACTCTTTTCTGACAAAATTATTTTGAGATTGAGGAGCTTTGTAGGTAACTTTAGGCTTAACAACTTTGTTGATATTTTGTACATGAGTGCTACCCGTAATCGGAGCAACAAAGCCTTTACCAAAACCTGTTGTTTTTTCCACATAACCGGAACGGTCGGTCTTAATTTTGTTAACAGCCTGTTTAAAGGTTCCGCCTTTGCGTGAATACGACATACTGTCTTCGGACACATTTCTTTCCGTCAAGTTATCGGGGATTTCCGCTAAAAATCTGCTTGGCGGATTGTATTTTGTATCACCCCACATTTGACGTCTTTTGGCATAAGTAATATACAATTTTTGTTTTGCACGTGTAACACCAACATACATAAGTCTGCGTTCTTCTTCCATTTCGGTATTGTTGTTTAATGAACGGCTGTGCGGAAATATACCTTCTTCCAATCCTGCAAGAAATACATTTTCAAACTCAAGACCTTTTGCAGCATGCAAAGTCATTAAAGTAACGGCGTTATCAGAATCGGGAGTTTCATCCAAATCACTGACCAAAGCAACCTGAGCCAAAAATTCACCCAAAACGTTATCTTCCTCCTCAGGCACAAAATCCCTTGCGACATTAACTAACTCTTGCAAGTTTTCTATACGTGATTCGGCTTCTTCAGTATCCTCCTGTTTTAACTCGGCAAGATAGCCCGTTTCTTCTATAACAAAAGCAATAAATTCGGGCAAAGAAAGAGAATTTTTATTTTTATCCAACTTATCTAAGATATTAATAAAATTACGGATTTTGGCTTTTACTCCCGCTGAAAAATCATCATATTCTTCAATATTTTGCAAAACATCGTAAAACGGATAATCCATTTGATTAGCAATTTCTTGAACTTTTTTAACTGTAGTATCTCCGATAGAACGTTTGGGTACATTTATAATTCTTTTGATACTTTGAGAATCATGCCTGTTATAAAGTAATTTTAAGTATGCAATGATGTCTTTAACTTCTTTACGGTCATAGAATTTTAAACCGCCAACCATTCTGTAAGAAATACCGTTTGAAATCAAAGCTTCTTCTATTGCACGAGATTGAGAGTTTGTACGGTACAAAACGGCATAGTCGTTGAGATTGCGTGCAAAACGCCTGATGTTGTCCGCAATGTAACATGCTTCGCCCGATTCGTCCTGAGCCTCATAAATTTCTATTTTTTCACCCTGACCTTTTGTTGAGTATAAATTTTTGCTGACACGTTCGGTATTGTTGACAATGATAGCGTTTGCAGCCTCCAAAATTGTAGCAACCGAACGATAGTTTTGCTCAAGTTTAATAAGCTTCGCATTTTTGTAATCTGATTGAAAATTTAATATAATTTTGTAATCCGCACCACGCCAACTGTAAATTGATTGATCAACGTCACCTACAACACAAAGACTTCTGCCTTTTAATTCTTCATCGGTTTTGTTGTTGGAATACAAGTGTCTTATAAGCATATATTGGCTTATGTTTGTATCTTGAAACTCATCGACAAGAATGTGCGAAAATCTTTCATGATACTTGTTTCTTACTTCTTCGTTAGTGGTTAGCAAATTAACCGTCAAAAGAAGCATGTCATCAAAATCTATTGCATTGTTTTCCAAGAGCTGTTTTTCATATTCATAATAAACTTCCGAAATTTTTTGAGAACGGTAATCTCTTGCCCTTGTTGAAAATGTATAAGCATCTTGCATTTTACTTTTTGCATTACTTATAGCGGCTTTGACAAGTTTTAGTGCATACATTTTTTCATCGAGATTCAACTTTTTAATAGCGTTTTTGATTATGGTTGTTGAATCAGTTTCGTCATAAATAACATAATTGTTATCCCATTTTTTACCATCGGGGCTTTTGTAATTCTCTATATCAAAGCGAAGTATACGTCCGCAAATATTGTGAAAAGTGCCGACCCACATTTTTTTTACAACATCTTCGCCTATCATTTTGGAAAGACGTTCCCGCATTTCTTTTGCAGCTTTGTTTGTAAAAGTAACAGCCAGAATTTTATACGGATTAACACCTGATTTTACAAGGTTTACAATACGAGTTGTCAGAACCTTTGTTTTGCCGCTGCCCGCACCTGCTAACACAAGCAAGGCACCTTCTTTTTCGACAACTGCTTCTTTTTGTTGAGGATTCAATGATGATAATAATTTTTCCAAATTTCCCGCCCCGTATGATGTATATTTATGCGTTATAAAATATCGATTCCTACATAAATTCGGAATGACAATTAAAAAAAGTCTTTTAATTTTGATAATTTATGATATTATTATGATAATCAAAACATATTTTTAAGTAAAATAATTTAATTAGGGAAAAACTATGTCAGAAGAAAACAAAGAAAATCAGGAACAATCATCAATAATGGTACCAATAGACGATTTGGATAAGGTTCCTGAAAACAGTGCAAATACAGTTGACCAATTGGCAATGGAGCTTGCGACTATTCAGCAATCCGCAAAACGTATTGCTATCATTGGCAGTCGTAATTTACCCATTACTCATCAACAAATCATAGAAACACTTTCTTTTGCTTTAGTTTCGCAAGGAAATACTGTTATAACCTCAGGCGGTTCTTCGGGTACAAACGCTGCTACTATTCGCGGCGCAATGAAATCAAACCCTGAAAAATTAAAAGTTATTTTACCTCAAACAATCGGTCAACAACCTTCTGATGTTCAAGACCAATTGATTGGTGTGCCCAATATTATAGAACATTCCGACAGAGCAATGATGACTCTTGCAGATGCCAGTAGAATCTGCAACAGAGAAATTATTGACGATTGTCAACAGTTAATATGCTTCCTCTCACATACATCTAACACATTGCATAAAGCAATTGATTATGCGGAGGAATCTCACAAAGTTATAACTGCATTCTATTTGGATTAGAATATAAAACAAATAGATACTTTAAGAGCCTTCATCAAGAAAGGCTCTTTTTTTATTAACTATTTAACATCAATGATAATATCTGTTCTTCCGGGACGCAGCAATTCAGTAGGGATATTTTTAATATCGGTAGCATCATAAACAATTATTGCACCCAATTTTAGACTGTTTTCCATTACATTTTTTAAGAAATCAAAGTCTTTTGTTTTTTCAATATTATCTGCATTTTTTATGTGAACTAAAGAATATTTGCCGGTTTCATTATATGTCCAAGACATTACATCAATATTTCTTATCGCTTGTTGAGTATCAAAGTTGTTTATATCCCACTCAAATTTCTGTACTTCCAATGGCTCAAGATGTTTTGCTAATGCTTTTATCAATTTATTGTTTAATTCGGAATCCTTGCCGTTAAGCAATACCCCATGCGGCAACAACTCACTTGAATTTGACTTTCTTGCTTCAATAACGGGGATAATTACATTTAAAAGTAATTTAAAGCGCTCAACTTCATGCCCTTTTACGGAATTTATTCCAAAATTACCATCAATATAATCATTTGGATACATTGCATTTTTTAAGCGTTTTATGTACCTTTTTTGAGCTTCTTGCAAAGTAAGATTGTTGCTTTTAGCATACTTATTCAAATCCTGTTCGATTAACTCTCGAAATTCTTGTTGACAATATTTTAATTGTTTATTCTTTGATTTATTTTCTGCATACTTCCCTTTTGCAATAGCAATTCCTGTCATTTGCAAGAGAGCAAACGCCAGAGCCGCAAGTGCTGTTAACGGGTCTACAGGCACAGGCGGAACAGGAGGAACAAGCCCGAACGAAACAGCTTGCAATGAGTTATTATTTGTGAAATTCTGTTTTATTTTGCTTTTTGTTGATACCGAAGGATATTTAAAGTTAGGAATACTCTGTATCTTCATAATTACATCCTTTTGTTTTTAAAACTCAAACGGATAATATTTTGTATCTTTAAGTTTTTGATATAATTCGCTGGATTCTCTGTATTGCTCAGGGAATTTGTCGATTGCATCTTGCAAACACCATTGAATAAAACCTTCAAACTCAGGTTCTTTACCGCTTTTCATTCGTTCAAGATCCTTGTTATAACGTTCAAACTGTCTTTTAAGATGTGCTTCCCAAATTTCTTGTGTATCCTCAGGTAAAGGTCTCATTGTTGCTTTCCAATCAATACGTCCTGAACGAATATATCCATCATATTTATGATCCAAATTTGTTATATCAGCAATCAAAGAACATCCGCTTTTGTTAATATCTTCTATAGTAGGAAGTAAATTTGAAGCAGCCGAGTTTTTCTCCCAAAGTACGTCCATATCTCTTATAACAAAAGCTGTAATTTTACCTGTTTTTTTAAACTCTTCTTTTGCTCTAGCAATGGGAAGAGTAATATTTTCTAAGATATAACTGCGACAATAACTATAATCATCAGCTTTTGAAACATCAAATTCCGGCACTTTTTGTATATTCCAGCCGTGGTCTTCGAGATGTTTTATCAAATCAGATATAGCCTTGTTTCTGGCAAGTCTGCTTTCACCGGAATACATTACACCGTTTGGAAAATACGGATCAGGATTATTTATAAGTTCTACATATCTGTTCTTTATTAATTCTAATCTTTCTGTATATTGGTCTTTTTTAATATTGTCATACAGTTTTTTCACTCTGGGTTTAACTTCTTTTACAGTTTCATCTACGGCAGGTTCTATTAATTTTTTAACAAATGCACCTATTTTTTTTCTGAACTTGATTACCCCTGCCAATGCAAGCAATCCGCCTGCCGCTTTCCCAACTTGTTGAGGTGTTATACCGCAAATACCCGTACACAAAACGTCTCTTTCATTGTTCTCTGTTGGTGCAGAGGTTTTGCTGTTTGTATCATTGCTTTTAAAATTGTTTTTTATATAAGCATAATTATTGTTAAACGATACTTTCATCTTCTGCTCCTTGTTCTTCAATTTGTTTTTTTACAGGTGTGTTTTCTTTTACGTATTTTTCTTCTTGCTGAAATTCTTCGACTCTTTCAGAAGTATATTGATAAGCAAAAAGTTGATCCTTTGTTAATTTCTTCATTTCCTCAATCATTTCATCTGCAGACACTATTCTTTGCCTTGCCATATTTTTTGCAAATGTCATATAATCCGCAGGAGTAAAATCCCAATTGTTCGCGTTTAATGTATCTATAACTTTTTGAAAATCAAATTTTGCAATTTGTTCTTTTGGTATATAGTGACATTGAAGAGCATAGTTTATCATATCAGCAACTTCAAACCTTTGCATTTTGTTGATATGCATTCTTTTTTCCAATCTGCCGCCTCTTAACAGTGCAGGATTGATTTCAGTCGGTTTGTTTATCGTTACAATAAAAATAATACCTTTTTTGTTGGCATCTTCCATATTGTTTAAGAGTGTATCAAAAGCTTTTGATTGTGATTTTAATGCATCTCTTTGATCATTTAATAAAACAAAAGTATATTTACCATTTTCTATGAAGTCATTTTCAGCTTTTTTAAAGGTTTCATTATACTTTTCATTGAGTTTATCCTCATTAATGTCACATGCTTTTATTTCCACAAAATTTGAACCAAATTGTTCAGCATGCTTACCAATTTGATGAGCCAAATAAGTTTTACCTGTTCCATAAGGTCCATACAACAAAATACCGTTAGGCACATTTTCTTGTACAGTATTCAGCGCTATTTTATCTTTATCGTTTGCGTTGGATAACATAGTATTTTTAGCAGCTTTTTGGGCAAGGACAACAGGAGAAAGAACATCTTTCATTAATTCATATTTTTCCATTGAATAGCCTCTGACTGCATTTAAACCGACTTCTTCCATTGCTTTACCTTTTTGAGGAATATATGAAGCGCCAAGGAATTTTTCATGATACTTTTGAGCTTTTTTAGGTGACATATCAAGAATATTTGCAAGTTTTATAACATCTTGTTCAAACTGCGCTTTTATTCTTGCTTCTTCAAGTTTTCTTTGTTTTTCTTCAACTTTAGCATCATACTTATCTTTTAACAGAGAGCCGATTGTAACACCTGCAATTAAAGCAAGTAAACTCATATATACCCAATATATAACTGCTACAGCTCCTCCAAGCGTTATACTTCCAAAACTCGGATTATTCTTCATCATAACTTGAGCTTTGCCGTAGTTCCCATTGCTTTGGATTGCATCTGCATAAGACATGCCTGTATTTTGCGGCAGGCTCATCACAGGAGCACTTAGATTTGAATTGTTGTAATTAACCTTGTTTCTGTACTGCTGAATTGCACTGACTTTCATACATCTCTCCTCAAATTTTATAAACACAAATTTATAAATTATTTTAACAAATTAACACTTGAACAAAAATTTATTTGTCAGGTACAATCATAAAAGTTTACAAAAATTCAAAAAATAAGCGTTAAATGTTGAATTAATAGAACGGACAAACTCTGTAATATTTACAGCTTTTGCAATTCTCTGTTTTGCTGCAAAAGAAAGCTGTTGTTTCATTAATTTTATTAATCACAGACAAGACTTGCGTTTTGTATTGCGTATACAGATCCTCATCAAACGGGATTTTAATCACACTGTCAGTATAGAGATTAACATAATGCAACGACAATTGTTCAGGTTTTTCAAGCATATTTTTAGTTTTTAATATCTCGTAAATACACAAAAGATAAAAGGCAGTTTGAAATTTCACATTGTCGGGTTTGAAATTTTCACCTGTTTTCCAATCAGCTATAATGAACTGTTCTCCCGAAGAAAACAAGGCATCAATTCTCCCAGTCAGCCAGTATTCGGCAATTTTTAGATTAAAAGCATACTCACTTGCAACACATTTATATTTTGCCAAGTGTGCATTTTTAAAATTACACCAAAGGATTTTTTCATTCTTCGTCAAAGCATCAACAAGCTTCGTCACATCCATCCCCTTCAGATAATAATTAATTATTGCATGTAAATTATTACCTGTACGAGTCTTTGCAATAGGTTCTACCACATGTACCTTATCTACATAGCATAGTTTATATTTCTGCGGACATTCATCAAACATTTGTAATTTATTTAAAGTGTACGTATTTTCCAATTTTAAACTCCTAAAGAATCAAATAAACATTCATACAAAACTGAGGGTTTGACAGCTTTTATTTTTGAAAAAATTTTATACTTCCTTGCGCAAGTAATAAAAAGCTGTTTTTTGGCTCTTGTTACCGCAACATACAACAACCTTATATTTTCTTGTGCAATAAACTTTTTAAGCGACAATTCGTCTTTTTTTACATATTTTAAGTTTATAGCTTTAACGGATTCTATAAACCGTTCTTTTGGTTTAATTTTAATATTTTTTACATCTAACGGCAAAATATCTTCACACATTTGTGGTATAAATACATAATCAAACTCATCACCCTTTGATTTGTGGTATGTCATTACCTGAATACCCGATTTTTTCTCGTCTTCTTCATTTTTGTTTTCAAAAAACTTATATTTACTCAGTGTAGGTTTATTAGATAACACTGTCAGTTTTTCAATAAATGTATCTGTATCTGAATATTGAAGCAACAAGTTTTTAACAAAAAGTGCTACCATATAAATATTTGACTTTTCAACTTCTGTTGAATAATAATAACACCCGGATTTTATCACCAACTCATCTAAATCAGTTACAGGGTATTGTGCCCAGTAATTTAAATCCCACAATAATTGCACAAGTTTTTGAGAAGGCAATTCTGATTCATCTTTTACAATAAAAGGTGCATTTAAATTTTCAATAAAATCAATGTCTTCATCAGAAAGCAAAGCTAATCTTTGCTTCTTTAACACTGAAGCAAACTCTAAAACATTCTCGTTATCCCAAGGATGAATCCTAAATTTTAAAACAGCAAACAAAAGAGCAAATACGGGCTGGCTATTTAATGTGTCATTTTTTGTAATCACGCTGTATCCATGTTCTTTTAGCATAGATGCATAATCTTCAATATAATAATTATTTCTTACCAATATTGCGATGGAAGCATCTTGTTGTTGTAATTGAATTTTTCTTATTTTTTCCAATATAAAAGCTTGTTCTTGTTTGTAATTATCAAAAAGCATTGTTTGCAATGAGTCTTTATCAACAGGATTCTTGCCGTCAACCCCTTGCATCTTTATATCAAAAAAAGCCCCATTTACAGAATCAGAAGTTTTTGAATAATCAATCAATTTATTCGCAAATTCATAAATTCCTTTAGCACAGCGTTGAGAGTGATTCATTAACACGCATTTTGAACTTTGCGAAAATGACCTAAAACCATCTAAATCCGTATTTGTAAAAGTTGTGGTAATTGACTGGTTAACATCACCGCAACGTATAAGATTTTTGTGTTTTGCGCTTAATATATTCAATAACCGTTGTTGAATATATGAGGAATCTTGAGCCTCATCCTCTATTAAATATTCACAAATATCTTGATAATATTGTGCTGTATCCTTATTTTCTTCCAATATTTTCACACTGTAAAAAAGCATATCATCATAATCTATAAGGTTTTTGGACTTTAAATACCTGTTGTATAAATTATAAAATTTTAAAAATTTACTCAATTCAAAGTCTTTAACATAAGGAATTTTATCCATTCCTGAAAGCTTGATGGAGGAAACAGCTTTTTCATACTTGTCATAATCATCTTGACTAATATTCATTTTTAGCATAACTTCACGAATAATGCGCTGACGATAATTATCGTCACACACTTCAAAATCATTCTCCAATCCTACTTTTAAATAATTAGAATTTTCTTTTAAAATCCTTAAGGCTAAACCATGTATAGTAGAAATATTCGGCATGTTACCTAATGTTGGACACGAAGAATTAATTCGTTCTTTAAAATTACGTGCTGCTGAATCCATATAAGTCAGAACAAAAATATTCGAACTATTTACACCTTCTTTCAACAATTTAATTACCAAAGCTAAAAGCACGGTTGTTTTCCCTGCACCGGGGACGGCCGATATTGCCATTTTTCCTGATTTGTAATTAAAAACAGGAATTTGGTCTTCTCTGGGAATAAAATTGTATGAAACATTTTGAACAACATTTTCTTCAGATCTTCTTATAAATGATTCTATTCCACCAAAATTTTCATTACCTTCAATATCAAAAAAACTGGAATAAGCAAAAATATTTTTCGTTAATACAGAAAGTTTACGCAATTGTTTTTTTAGCTTGTAATCACAAAGTTTCAAATTGTCTTCATAAGTAAAATCATCTTTATTCCAAGAACGTTGAAAGACCCACGCATTATATAATGTACCAAAATCATCTTTTTTCCATTGAGAAGATGATATATCCAACCATATTTGATATGAACTTGTTATTGAAAAATCAATGGTTTTCTGTGCCGTTGCAACCACAACACTATCGCTATCAATTTCGGGAGCTAATGAAGGATTTTCTGAAATAATAGAATTTTGCAACTGTTTTAAGATTGTTTTTTGCATAGAAATATTATATTTATAATCTCCGAACACGCTTTCAAAGTCGTCTATTTGTTTAATAAAAAAATTAAAAGCTTCAATTTGCTTCAACTCATCCTTGTCAAGCTTTATCAGTCCTTTGTAAATCAACCAAATTTTATCGGAAAGACTAAATTCATCAGATTTAATCTTATTAAAAGTTTCCGTAAAAAGTTTTAAAGAATTGTTGTAACATTCTTCTCCCAAATCAACATATACAAAATCATTTAAAGATATGTATGCATTAATAACAGGCAAACAATACTTAATTGGAATTTTAACCAAACAGCAAAGAATATCTCGCAAGTCAGTTGCATCGATTTTTTCCGATAATGAAGCCAATAACAATTTTATTGTATTGTTTACTATTGGTGTTGAGACCAGTTTTTCACTCCCTGAAAAAAACTGATATTTTATATTTTTTTCGTCTAGCTTCTCTTGTATTGCAAATTTTAAAGAATTATCAATTATCGGAGTAACAATGTTTATGTCCGAAGGTTTCACACCTGCCTTAACTAGGCTGACTATTTTATCTAATGCAAAATCAATCATTTCCAAACGTCGGGTAAAAGACTGTAGTTCAACTTCAATCGGCTTATAACTTATATTGTCAATTGCTACACTTTCATCAGTTTCAAATAATTTTTCTAAATTTTTAACCGTATACGCATCAGTATTTAAAAAACCCAACCTTGTTGAACCTAGTCTGTCATATCCTATACATATTCCTTTTAATTGGGGCTTTAAAAATTTTATAAAATCAAAAACTAACGGAGTAATTTCGTCTGCATCATCAACGATAAGGTACTCAATATCTTTAAAATAATGGGTTTCGGCTATTACAAACTTAAATAAATCTAACTGCCTTATATAATCAAAAGCCCTGTATTCGAGAGTGTGTTTTTTGTAGTTTTCTATTGCCAGTGTAGCATCTTGGGCAAATGATTCACGCAAAATATTTGCACGATATTTTACATCCGATTCCGACAAATTATTGTTAGAAATCAGAGAATAACGTCTAAACAGCTGGTGCAACAAATTTATTTTAGAATTGTAATCAGAAAACCCAATTTCTTTTATAGCCTTTTTTAAAAACAATTGAGAAATTTCCAGTCCTGTCAAATTGGGAAGGACAACTGAATGACCAAATTTTATAGATTTTTCAATTATCGGCCAATTGTCCAGTATAGTATTGTACACCAATCCGTTAAATGTATAAATTTTAGGATTCTCATAATGCTTGATTTTCGTATTTTGTTTAAATGCATTAATGAACTGTTTTTTCTTGTAGGAATTTAACATCAAAACAAGCACTTTAGAAGCATCTATGCCACTATCAATGATGTCGGTATAATAACGTATAACATTTTTTGTTCTATCTGATACAGTGCTGCCTTGAATAAGCATAATATATTCCCCATATCATTCTAACATTAAAATTACATTGGAATGTTAACAAATGTTAAGAATATTTTTTTAATGAGGCAATTATGAAAAACAAAATGTTTTTATATAAGAGTAAGGTTAGATTAAAAGGTTATATATCCGCAAGGATAAGATTTTGGAGGTTGGTTATGAACGGAATATCAGGAATTTATGGTTACCCAAGCCAGTATCAAACCATAGCAAATCCTGTAGGTGCAGGCGCAATGGATTTAAATTCACAATATGCCCAAGATTTTGGACTTGGCACATCTCCTGTTTATAACCTACCAATAGACGTAAATATGGGTTACGGATATGGGTACGGCGGTGGTATAGTACCGGGAATGGGAATGTACAACCCTTACATGATGTTATCTCCAAAATACAGAGAATACCTAAACATGGACTTTAAAGACAGATTGGTTTACGATGCGGAACTTAGAGATGCCGCAAGAGAAACTCAATACAATGAAGGGAAATCCTCCAAAAACTATGCTTCTGCAACAGATGGTTTAACAGGCTCAATCAGAGAAGCTTGTAACTCATTGCAAACAGTAATAATAGAAGGTGAATCGGATCAAATACCCGTACAATTTGAAAGAATTGTTAATTCATTAAGACATTCACCATTGTATGTAAGATTGCAAGAAGAATTTAAAGATGATCCGGTACGACTTGAAATGACTTTGAGAAACTGCGCAAAAGAACAGTTCCAAGCCGCAACAGGTCAAGACTTAAAGGCATTAATCCAAGAAAATTGCGACAGTGCATTAGCAAATGCCTTCTGGAACACAATCAGCTTCGGCAATGCACAAAAATATTCAGCAGAAGATATTATATCAAAAATCGAAGGCTCACAAACACCTAAATCAGTAAAAACAAAAGAAGTTTTCGGTAAAACAGGCGGTGTACTTGCGGCTATAGGAACCGGTTTTGCAGTAGGTTCTATCTGCGGCGGTCCTATAATCGGTGGTGTAATCGGTGGTATTGTCGGTTTAGTCGGTGCACTAACTTCATAACAAAAATTATAAATTTAAATAAAATATCCAACCAAACTAACCAAACTAACCAAAAAGCTCTTACATTTTGTAAGGGCTTTTTTAATATTGAAGGATGTGTAGTATAATATTTAAACAAAATAATGAGGATAATTTATGAAAGTTTTAATAGTAGGTTCAGGAGCTAAGGAATATACATTAGCAAAATTAATATCTTATTACGAAAACACATCACTCGTATTTGTAGCCCCAGGCAATGATGCAATTAGTGAATTTGCAAATTGCATAGATATAAAAGCTGATGATACCAATACGCTTGTTGAATTTGCCAAAGCCAATGAAATAGATTTAACAATAGTTTGTTCCGAAACCGCAATAAATGAAGGTATTGCCGAAAAATTCAACGAAGAAGGCTTAATGATTTTTGCCCCAACACAAGAAGCAGGTAAAATTGCTCAATACAAATCTATCGGCAAAAAATTCATGTATAAATCTAAAATTTCCACTCCAAAATTCGGAATATTTGAAAGAGAAAATCTGGCGATAGATTATGCCAGAAAATCAAAATATCCGCTGGTTGTAAAAACAGATATGCATATGCATGGGGAAAACGTATTTATCTGCGACAATTTCAAAATTGCAAAAAGAGTTATTGAAAATATGTTTGACAATAAACACAAAAAAGTTGTAATTGAAGATTTTGTTCAAGGACAAGAGTTTTCATACTATGTCATAACAGACGGGTATAACGCAATGCCATTATCATCAGTCGTTCCATACAAAGGTTCAAAAGAAGGAAATGGTGGCGTAATAACCTCCGGCCTAGGGGCATACGCACCATCTTATATGATAAATAGTGCAATTGAAAGAGAAATTTTTAAAGGAATAGTTTATCCTGCTTTAGACGAATTGGCTAAAAACGGAAACCAATACATCGGAATTCTTGGTATTGATTTAATTATCGACAGAGAAGGAAAGTTGAATGTCATTGAATTTAATTCGTTTTTGAAAGAGCCTGACGCACAATGTGTTTTAGAGTTATTAGATACAAACTTATTGAATTTATTTAAAGCAGCAATTGTAGGATCGCTTGTTGATGACTACAATGAAATTCCGATAAAACCATTATTTAGCACTTCAGTTGTTCTTAATTCAGGTAATTACCCATCAGAAGGTCAATACGGATGCCCTATTGCAGGAACAGAAGAAGCCGAAGAACAATGTAATATCGCACATTTTAACACATTTAAAAACAATGAAAACAATTTTTGTACTTCAGGCGGGCGCACTCTTACCGTTACAACTAACGCTTCAACATTGGAATTTGCAGCAAAAAAAATGTACGAATGTGTTGATATAATAGAATTTGAATCTAAAAAATACAGAAAAGATATAGGCAAAACTATATTGATTGGATATTAAAATGAGTAAAACGACCAAAACTCAAATCCGAAAATGTTGTGGCTGCAGCACAGAAAACTCTAAAGGAAATCTAATAAAAATAACCCGTAACAAAAACGGCGAAGTTAGAGTAATGCCTGATTCCAAATTTACAGGTCGTTCCGTATATATTTGTAAAAATGCAGAATGTATTGAAAAAGCTTTAAAAAAAGGAAAACTTTTTAAAATTCTAAAATCAAAAATTGATGAAACTATTAAAGAAAAAATCAGGGCTGTACTTGAAACATAGATTGTGTTAAAAATATATTATCAGGTTTAATATAAAAGGACCTGTTTTAAAAGAGCAGATATAACGGTTCAGCATTCAATATTGTCAATACCGTTTAAAAGATAAGAATTTGGAGAATAATACATATAATGACAGATACCGTAAGAGTTTATGATTTAGCAAAAGAACTAAATTTACCCAATAAAGAAGTAATCGAACAACTTGATACCAAACTTGGTGTAAAAGTCAAGTCACATTCCAGTGTTATCTCTGAATCGCAAGCAAAAAAATTAAAAGATCTTTTAAGAGAGCCAAAGGCAGCAGAAACCAAAAAGCCTAAGGCTTTTATTGTGAAAAAAGCAAAACCTAAAGCAGAAGAAGAAACAACTGAAACAAAAGAATCCAAAGCAAATGAAGAAACAAAACCTGCACCAAAAGTCAAATTAGGGAAAGTAGAACCTCAAATTCAAAAGCCTGAAACAAAACAAACTGTATCTAAAGAAAAAACAGTTTCTTCAGAATTACCAAAACCAAAAGTAAAACTTGGCAAAATAGAGCCTGTTTTACCACCAAGACCACAAAAAACGGTAGATAAAACAGCCGATAAAAAAGATTCGACAGGCAAAAAAACATTTACAAAAAAAGAAGGTACCCCAACTTCAACAATAGACAAAAAGCCTATTCAACGTCATATAATTCCGCAAGAAATTTATGAAACAAAAGGCGGCGGTAAGAAAAAAAGCGGTAAAAAACAAGACAGACAATATCGTTCAAAAGAAGAAGAACAAGAAAGAATAAGTCTTGAAAAAGCAAATGCACAAAAACACAAAAAAAGAACTCATGCGGAAGAAACAACTGTTGAAGTAAAAAGTGTTGTAATTAACCAACCTCTAACTGTTGGTGAACTGTCCGATAAAATAAACAAGGCATCAGCTGAAATTGTTAAATTTCTTATGATGGAAGGTATTCTGGCTACAGTAAATCAGGTAATTGATGTAGCTACTGCAAAAAAAGTTTGTGCCAATTTTGAAATAGAAGTTCAAGAAGAAGACCTAGAAGCATTTATGGAAGAAGAACTTCAAAAAGAAGAAGAAGCAAAAGAGCTTGCAGCAATTGACCCGAAATTGCTTAAAAGAAGAGCACCGGTTATCAGCATCATGGGGCACGTTGACCATGGTAAAACAACATTGCTCGACTCAATTCGTGCATCAAAACACAAAATTGTTTCTACCGAAGTTGGTGGTATAACACAATCTATCGGTGCTTATACCGTATATTTGAACAACAAAAAAATTGTCTTTATAGATACTCCGGGTCACGAAGCATTTACAGAAATGCGTGCCAGAGGTGCAAAATCTACTGATATTGCAATTCTTGTAGTTGCAGCGGATGACGGCATTATGCCTCAAACAATTGAAGCTATTAACCATGCCAAAGCAGCAGAAGTACCCATCATTGTCGCTGTTAACAAATGTGATAAACCTGATGCCAACCCTGATAAAATATTGCAGCAATTAACGGAACACGGTCTTGTTCCCGAAGAATGGGGCGGAGATACGGTTTGTGTAAAAGTAAGCGCATTGCAAGGTCAAGGCATCGATGAATTGCTTGAATATATTCTTTTACTTGCAGAAGTACAAGACCTTAAGGCCAACCCTGATGCACCTGCAACAGGTGTTGTTATTGAGGCAAATCTTGATAAAGGTAAAGGTCCTGTTGCAACTTTACTTGTACAAAACGGTACGTTAAAAACAGGTAACTGTGTTGTAGTAGGTAACGTTTGCGGAAAAGTAAGAGCACTTCTTTCCGACTCAGGTGAACGAGTTAAAAAAGCAACACCTTCTACACCTGTTGAAATTTTGGGTCTTACTGAAGTCCCTCAAGCAGGTGACAAATTTGAAGTTGTTGAAAACGAAAAAGTCATGAGAGCAATAGTTTCCGAACGAAAAGAAAAAGAAAGAAACTCAAGACTTGAAGCTATGCTTCCTAACCACATCAGAAACGAAGTTGTTGGCGAAAGCGATGACGGTTATCAACACCTTAACCTTATCATTAAAGCTAATACAAACGGTTCAGCAGAGGCTCTTTCACAAGCTATCGGACAATTCAAATCAAATGAAATCATTATCAAGCTTATCCACATCGGAGTTGGAGATATTTCAGAAGCCGATGTTATGTTAGCATCAGCAAGTAACGCTATTATCTTAGGCTTTACAGTTAAAGAAGACAATAATGCAGAATTGGCTGCCGCTCGTGAAGGCGTAACAATTAAAAAATTCGATATTATTTATCAAATCTTAGAAGATTTGGAAAAAACAATGCTTAACCTCTTGCAACCTGAAATTAAAGAAGTTGCACTGGGTAAAGCTGAAGTCAGACAAATATTTACAGTTGGTAAAGCAGGCAAAATTGCAGGTTGCTACGTTACGGAAGGTAAAATCATCAGAGGCAAAACCGCAAAAATCGTTCGTGACGGTCAAACAATATTCACCGGTACAATTGACCAGCTCAAACGTTTTAAAGATGACGTTAAAGAAGTTGCAACAGGCTTTGAATGCGGTATATCTTTTGCCAAATTTAACGACCTTCAAGAAGGCGATATAATCGAAGTTTCTACAACAGAAGAAGTTGAAAGACAAGAATTGGTATAAAACTATGTCCTTAAGAAACGAACGTGTAAGAAAAACATTAATGAAAGAAATTGCTGATATCATACAAAAAGATATCAGAGATTCACGCATTAACGGTGTAATTTCAATTACTGATATTGAATTAGCACATGACAATTCATTTGCAAAAGTATATTTTTCGGTATTTACAACAAACGAAGAAGCAAAACAAAAAACAATTGAAGCTTTAGAAGACAATGTTTCTAAAATCCGCTACGAAGTTGGCAAAAGAATCCGCTTACGATTAACTCCCGAACTTCGCTTTATACCTGACGACTCCATTGAAAGAGGCACAAAGGTAATGGATTTGATTGATAAAATTTCAAAAGGTGAAATATAATCAATCATGTTTGGTTTTCTTAATATAAACAAACCGCAAGGAATGACATCGCACGATGTTGTTTCAGTTTTGCGAAAAATCACCCACATAAAACAAATCGGACACACGGGCACTTTAGACCCATTGGCAACGGGTGTTTTACCCATAGCAATAAGCAAAGCTTCTCGTCTCATTGAATACCTGAACGAAGACAAGGCATATATTGCAAAACTGCAATTTGGCTTTATCTCTGATACTTATGATTCGGAAGGAAATATTGAGAAATATTCGGATAAAAAAGTTACAAAAGAAGAAATTCTTCAAAATATTGAAAAATTCAAGGGCAATATTGAACAAATTCCGCCTGCTCACAGTGCAGTACATTATAATGGCAAAAGGCTGTATGAACTGGCAAGAAAAGGAATAATTCCTGACGATATTCCCAAAAGAAAAGTAATAATAAGCAAGCTTGAACTATTAGAATTTGATGATGAAAAGCAAACTGCAACGCTCGAAATAGCGTGTTCAAAAGGAACATATATTCGTTCTATTGTTAACGATTTAGGCTTTGAGCTGGATACAGGGGCAATAATGACAGATTTAACGAGAATAAAATCTGGACTATTCAACATAGACACCGCTGTCAATTTAAAAGATATAAAAGAGATTGCTGATGTACAAAAAAACTTGATTAACCCACTTGATGTGCTTACATATAAACAAAGGGAATTAACTTTAAAAGAATATGACGATGTATCTCATGGTAGAAGTATAAACACATCTGATTATGAAAATAACGAATTCATTTTATTAACGCTAAATGAAAAATTGTGTGCAATAGCGCAAAAAGACAACAAAGAACAAAAACTTTCAGTGAGGAAGGTATTTATATGATGAAAAGATTTATATTTATATTGGTTTTGGTATTGTTAACAACTTCAACAGCAAATGCACAAACTTGCTTAAACGTTGGCGAACAGGCATGCCCTGCCGTACCCAAAGTAAACGGTCCGATTTCATCAACATTAAGCACTATTACAGGCATGAATTGGATGATTTCTAACACTTTGGAATCACAGGTAAAAAAACAATTAAACAAAGCTCTAAACGGTGATTTTAAAGTTCAGATAACACCTTTTGGTGCTAAAAGTATGTTACAAGGCAAGTTTAAGAAAATCGAATTTAACTCAGACAGTGCATTTATTGAAGGTTTATACCTATCAAATATAAAAGCCGAATCACTTTGCGGGTATAATCATTTTGTTTATAAAAACGGCGAAGTTTATACAAACGAAAACTTTATACTAAGTTTTTCTGCAAACCTCACTTCAGCTGATTTGCAAAAAAGTATTATGTCACCTGAGTACACAAAACTTTTGAATTCATTAAACGTAAACATGGGAAGAATTACAATACTAAAAGTTTATGACCCGAAAGCGGAAATAAAAAACGATAGACTTGTTTTTACGGTAAAAGTAATATCGCCTGCAACTTTTAATGAACCTCGTCTTATATCTATGGATATGGGTCTTGCAGTAGAAAACGGAAAATTGTTGTTTACAAATATAAAAACGTCACCCGATTTGCACACACACAATTTAAATTCACTGTTACCGATAATCAATAAAATCAACCCCTTTGTTATAAATACGGCAATACTTAACAACCCTGACAGCAGCATACAAATAAAGGATGTAATTTTTGAAGGCAATAAAATTGCAATAAAAGGGGTGGTTATTGTACCAAAAAACTATTATAATAATTAAAGAATTAACAATAAAGGACAGAATGTAATGGGATTTTGGTCTAAATTAGTAATTTTAATGCTTGCAGCACTTGCGTTTTTCTACGTAAAAGTGAATTTTTTCGATACACCTCACGCAAAAGTAGAAAAAAAACTTGTTTCGGAAGAACAGGTTGTTGAACCTGTTAAAGAACCTGAACAAGTTACTCAAAACGACTTAAAAAAAGAAGAACAACAAAAGCCAAAAACTTATGTGACCGTATATTTTCTCGGCATGGATAAAAATAAAACAGGCATATTTAAAAAAGTTCAAAGGGAATTACCTCAAGGTCAAACAAAGCTAAAATATGCACTTAATCAGCTTGTAGCAGGCCCTACAGACTACGAAAAAAAAGTTGGAGTATACTCAGAGCTTCCCAAAAACGTTAAAATTTTGGGCATAGTCGAAAGCAAAAATAAAATAATTATTGATGTTACGGGAAATATTCAAACAGGCGGCGGCGCTGACAGTTTATACAGCAGATTAAAGCAACTTATAAAAACTGCAATTGCAAATAGCCCCAATAAACCTATTTACCTATACATAGACGGCAAACAAGCGGAAGTTTTGGGTGGCGAAGGTATAATGATTTCACAACCGTTAAAAGAGAATTCACTGGATGGATAAAGATTTAGATTATTATGTAAATTTGGATTGGACGTTAATTGAAGGCACTGATTTAGACTTCAACGGAAATCCATATCATTATATAGAAATTAAAGAATTTCCGAGTTTTGCATTCTGTGCAAAAACAAGAGAAATTGCGCTTGCTAACTATAAAAAACAGCTACGTTTGATGCTTCAAATTATGCTTGAAGACGGTGAAAGAATCCCCGAACCCGGTGAAGATGACGATGACGGCATTGATTGGGAAAGTATTTGCCCTTAACAAATACACAAGACTAAATAAATACAAAAATAAATAAATTATAGAATTGAGGGTACTCTTTTGAGTATCCTCTTTTTGGGTTTAAAAGAAAGTAAACAAGATTAAGTGCTCAATCTGTCATTACAAAACAAATATTAAGAAATATTACAATAGTATATACCAAAAAAGCAATTTTTATATATTTATATACTTTATATATATACGAGAATATAACACCCAAAGAGAGGCTAACATGTCTGGAGAAAACGTAACAAATAAAAAAAGCAACAGTTTATACACTTACAGAGATGGTATTGACGCTAATTCAAATAAAGGCTGGCAACAATACAACTCATCCGTATCCAGTCAATCTCAAATGGCAGCATACAATACACCATTGTTCAATAGCGCATCAGGTTATCCTAGTGTAAGCGGTTGGCCAAACAATTGGACCAGCTATGACCCAATATTGAATTTTGGAAGCACATCAACTGATTTGAATTGTGGTGGCAACGGCTTTATTAATACACTTGGTTATATTACAGGCGGACTCGCAGCAGCAACCGGTCTTTTTGGGCTTGGTGCAGGAATTGCCGGTTTATGCAAAAAAGATAAAAGCGGAAATTCATCTTCTGAAGCTGCAGATTCAACTTTGGCAAGTCTTGTTGAATCCGCAAATAATTATGATAAAGACTCAGACAAAGGTGCAATGCAAGATACAGCAAGTTGCCTTACTAGACAAATAGAAAATGTTGATAAAAAATTAGACACAGCAAAACTTAATAAATCTACTGCAGAAAAAACACTTACAAATTTGTCAAAACAAAAAAATGACTGGGAAACACAACTCTCAACATTTGATGCTGACAAAGGACAAATAGAAGCTGAGATTTTGGATATTGAGAGCCAAATTGCAGCATTAGACCCCAATTCACCAAATTACCAAAATGATAAAAATAAACTTGAAAAAACAAAACAAGAGAAAGAAAATCAACTTAAAACTGAATTTTCAAATGCTAACAGAAAAAAAATAACAGATCAAATTACAAGAATCGAAAAAGAAGAAGATAAATGGAAAGTTACACTTGCCGAAGCAAATCAAGATATAGAAAAACTTCCATCTGAAAAGAAAAGTGCACAAAAAGCATTAGAGAAATTAAACAAACTTATAAACAAAAAATAATAACAAATTGAAACAATAAACTCACAAATAATTGTAATTATGAGATATTTAATATATCCTTTACTTATAAAAGTAAAGGATATATTTGTAATAATTGTCATTCCAAATTTATTTCGGAATCGCAAGGTCATAGCGACCCAAAACGACTTCAGGGTGACAATACTAAAGTCTATATGTAAACGGGTATTAAAGGATATGGAATTAAACAAAAGATATATAATAGATTTGTCACAGGCACAAACACCTGCAGACATTGTTTTTGAGTTAAGCAATATTATAGAAAAACCTGAAGCTGCTAACCAAAAAATATGGTTAAAACTCGGCAGTATTGCACTCAATCAATCTCAACTTTTAAGTATAAATTCACTCATAAGCAGTATAAATTCAACTTTGTCACTTATAGAGTCGGAATCACAACAAACTGAGCTTGCGGCAGCGACATTAGGGATAAGCACTCGTGACGTTGAAGAAGAATTACAAGAAGAACTTTCATCTCTCGAAGCCGAAGCTCCAAAAGACGAACCATCCGAACAATATATAGCAATAACTGACCATATTGATGAACAAAAAAAGTCAGAAAAAGACACAAATGAATCAGAAAATGCCAAAGAAGACCAATCAGAGTCGGAAGAAAAAAGTGCCGAACCCGTAACAGCACAAGAAGAAAACGATGCAGATACTATCGAAAAACTTGAATCAGTGTTTGAAAATACCAATTCAGAAAATAAAGAAGAAGATGCTGAATCAAATTATCCGACAGCGCCGGTTGAAGCGATGAGTGAAGAAAAAGAAGAAGAAATTCAAAATCAATTAGACAGTATTTTTGATTCGGAAGCAAAATTGGAAAACATTTTGAATGAAGAAAAAGAACTTCAAGACATGCAAAATTGGCCTTTAACCAAAGAAGCCGAAGATAATTTTGAAATTCCAGACGAAGAAATGACTGATGAAGATTACGAAATACTGCAAATGAATACTCGTTATCACAAACAAACAGTTCGTTCAGGTCAAGTAATAAAATCTAACGGAAATGTTGTAATTATAGGCGATTGTCACGCCGGCTGTGAAATTCATGCCGCAGGTGATATCACTGTTTGGGGTATCTTAGGCGGCATTGCTCACGCAGGTTGCAACGGTAACACAAAAGCAAGAATAAGGGCACTAAACCTCAACGCAATCCAACTCAGAATTGCGGATTCTTACGCAAGAAGACCTGACCACATAAAAAATATTTACGTGGAAAAATCAAACAGCTTTACTCCCGAAGAAGCAAGAAATATCAACGGAAGTATAGTTATATTAAAAATTAACGATTAGCAGAGAATATAAGGAGTAGAAAATGACAGGGAGAGTAATAGTAATTACTTCCGGCAAAGGCGGCGTAGGCAAAACCACAACCTCTGCCAACATCGGTACCGCATTAGCAAAAAGCGGTGCAAGCGTTGTATTAATTGACACCGATATCGGGTTAAGAAACCTTGACTTGCTGCTCGGATTGGAAAACAGAATTGTTTACACTCTCGTTGACGTTGTGGAAGAACGTTGCAAACTCAAGCAGGCACTTGTTAAAGATAAAAAGTGTCCTAATTTATGCCTTTTAGCAGCCGCTCAAACAAGAGATAAATCTGCAGTAACAGCAGACCAATTAAAAGACATTTGCGAACAACTTCAAAAAGATTTTGATTTTGTTCTCGTCGACTGTCCTGCCGGTATTGAAGAAGGTTTTAAAACAGCAGTTGCCGGTGCTTCGGAAGCAATAGTTGTAACAACTCCCGAAATGTCTGCAGTAAGAGATGCCGACAGAATAATCGGGCTTTTGGAAGCAAAAGAAGAAATAAAATCTTACAAACTCCTTGTAAACAGAGTAAGACCAAGCCTTGTACAAACAAACGATATGATGAGTGTTGAAGACGTTATTGACATTCTATCCTGCGAGCTTATCGGTGTAATTCCTGAAGATACAGGAATTATCACGTCAACAAACAAAGGCGAGCCGATTGTTAATGATGAAAACTCGCAAGCCGGGCAAGCTTATCAAAATGTTGCAAAACGTATTCAAGGAGAAGATGTTCCGCTCCTTGATATTAATGAGCCTACAGGATTTGATGCCTTTGTTGCCAAAATCAAAAAATTCTTTGGGATTAAAGGTTAGAAAGGGGCAAGACAATGAGTGAAAATATTTTCAGTAACTTTTATAACAAAGTCTTAAGCTTCTTTCAAAAAGACAAACCTCAAGAAGGTGAAAGTGCAAAAGACTCAGCAACAAACAGACTAAAACTGGTTTTAATGCAAGACCGTTCAAACCTTGACGGTGCAACTATGCAAAAAATGAGAGAACAGTTGATTGCGGTTATTTCAAAATACATTGAAATTGATCAAGAAGCATTGGATTTGAACCTCGAAGCAGATGGGGACGAAATTGCGCTTATGCTTAACATTCCTGTTATAAGAGCAAGAACTCGTGAAGAAATAGACGAGATTGAAGCAAAAGAAAAAGAGGCTCAAGAAAAACTTATCGCTAAAAATGAAGAAGAATCCGAAGAATCTGAAGATTCTCCAAAAAACGAAGATTCTAAAAATGAAGACAACGAATCTGAGGAAGAAGAAGAAGAAGAAGAAGAAGAAAATTCTGAAGAGTCCAAACTTGAAAAATCAGAAGATAACAGCGAAGAATCTTGCGAAAAAGAAGATTCAGAAGAAAACAAATCGGAAGATAACGAAGAAAAACAAGAAGAAAATTCCGAACCCAAAAAAGACAAAAAGAAAAACAAATAAGTTATTGCTTTACAATAAAAAGTCGGATTTTGTTTACAAATCCGACTTTTTTATTTATTCCTCTTGTAAACAAATTTTCTTTGTTTATAATAAAGATACTCACCAAACCTCATTGCAGATTACATGCAAATGAAAGGAACAAAAACAATGGCTAATATTAAATCCGCTAAAAAAAGAGTACTCATAGCAGAAAGAAACAGATTAAAAAATGTTGCTGTGAAATCTGAAATCAAAACTGCTATCAGAAAAACACTTGAATTAGCACAAGCCAAAAATGAAGCAGAAATGCAAACTGCTATGAATCACGCATACAAATTATGCGACAAAGCAGTTTCTAAAGGTGTTTTGCACAAAAATACCGCTGCAAGAAAAAAATCAAGATTAACTCTTGCCGTAAAAAAATTATTGGCAAAGTAGTTAAATAAGATTTAAAAATACCGCCTTGCATAATGTACAGGCGGTATTTTTTTTTGTTTGAATTAAATATTAATATGCTTTTCTTGCTGCAAATCTGCTCAATTTTTTCATTACATCAGGAGCTGCCTTTAAACTGTTTACAGCAGTTTTGATATCATCCTTATTTATATCCAAGGTGTTATGTTCTTCGGGTTTTGATGTTACGGTCATTTCAGCTTCATCAATATATTTTAATGAACAATCTTCTTGATTTTCGTTGCCGATTTCAGTTGTTTTCGGGCCGTTGCCTAATTCGGATGTCGTTGCAATGTTGACTTCGAGCATTTCGTTGCCGATTTCAGTTGTTTTCGGTCCGTTGCCTAATTCAGATGTCGTTGCAATGTTGACTTCGAGCATTTCGTTGCCGATTTCAGTTGTTTTCGGTCCGTTGCCTAATTCAGACACATTAACATTAACAAGTTTTTTTGCTGTGTTGGAAATATTAACTTTAGTGGCGGTATCAAGTGTTTTGTTTGCAACTTTTTTAGTACTTTCTTTTGCTGCATTTATTGTCTTTTCGTTACCTTTTACAGATGCAGCAGCTTGTGCCTTTGTTAATGCTGATGTTTTTGCAAAAGAAACTGCTTGAATGCTACGAATTTGTGCTACCATATTTACCTGCTTTCTATAACTCTACAATACTTACTTATATATAAAGTATTTACTAAAGACATATTTTCAAAAGATAATAATTTTGTTACAAAACTTAACCTGAATACCTAAAATAACGGAGAAATAAGGTGAAGCATATTACAACCAACTTATAAAACTCGTTATTCCCTACCACTATAAAATTGTTGTGATGCAACCAATGTTATTAAATTCTGAGTGTATTAGCCTGTAATAATATATTCGACAACTTTTGCAAAATCTTTAATAAAATTTTTGAAATTTTTCATACTTTTACTATGCAAACACAAATTATTATTGAATTTGAGGCATTTATTAAATTTTTTAAACAATACAAAAAGAAGGACTGTATAAACAGTCCTTCTTAATAATTATAATTTTAAACTAAAGCTATCCAACCAATCTACTTTCATCAGATTCGGAAGCTTTTACCATAATAGCATGTTCTACAGGATTTTCTTTTTTTATTGAACTATCAAAAGAAAAATCATCGTAGCCTAATTCATCTTTAGGTCTTTTCATTTGATATTCATCAACTAATTTTTTTGCAAGTTCTGCAATTTCATAAACCAATTGATATCTGTTTTCACTATTTTCGTTTAATTCCCATGCTACTTTTATAACTTGATGAGTCATTTTATTCTCCGAATTTCAATTAACATACTTAATATAATATAATCACAAACCAATATCAATTACAAATTTATATTAAACATGTAATTATATATCAGAGACGATGCTTTAACGATAAAATCTTTACCCTCCTGCGAATTATAGGGTCTGTTGACAAGCATAACTACAATATATTTTTTTCCGTTTGGAGTATAAACAATCCCTGCATCCCCCAACATTTTGCCGATATCACCTGTTTTATGCATAAAAATTGCATCAGAAGGCAAACCTGCGTGTATAAGCCTATTATTGTGGACATGCCCCATATAATCCACCATTTTTTCTCTGGAAGAAAGAGTTAGAAAATTAGGATTATCTATATTGTATAGCAATGTTGCCATTTCCCTTGCAGTAGTAACATTTGTACCGGCAAGGTCAGGTAGCCAATCATTTATACGTGTTTCTTTCATACCCCACTTGCGCAAAGAACTATTCATAGCATTCATGCCACCTGTTGCCGACAAAAGCATATTTGTTGCCGAGTTGTCAGACTCTGTAATCATAACACGAGCCAAATCGTCTATGGAATAAACTGCATTAACACCTTTAAATTGCAAACTGCCTGAGCCTTCTGATTTATAATAATCAGTCATTGAAATTTTATCATTAATATTCAACATACCTGCTTCAATAGCTTTAAATGTTTGAATAAGAACAGGAAGTTTTATAATACTTGCCGCAGAATAAACATTATTTGCCTTAATATCTGCAAACTTACCGGATTCATAATCCCAAACAAAAACAGAAGGTTGCAATTTAGGATATGAGGCAACTAGATTATTTAAACGATTTTCTAAATCAGGCAGATTGTAAGTTTCATACAAAGCTTGCATTTCGTTTTTTTTATTTTGAACACCAGACAATAGATTTACACCCAAAACATGGTTATTATGAAGATATGCTCTCGTTGGATAAGCAATTGCATTTATATCAGGTTTTATTGCAGGGTATTTTTCAATTTTCAAAACAGGCCTTGTTACTAAATCTGTATACACTGGCGATACAACAGCGAGAAAAAGCAAAGTAAAGAAAAACTGAAATACGACAGCAACAGGTGACGTTTTCTTTTTAACAACTCTTCGCTTTTTTAAAGCGGGTCTAATATTAGTAACATTTCTGTTACGAACATTATAATCATTAACTCTTATCCTTTGATAGGACTGTTTGTATTGCTGTTTATACTGCGGTGCAGCCAAAATTAAATCCCCCTCAATCTAATATAATTATATAATAGATTCATTATTTTTAATAATCCATACACTATACGAATGAAAACTTGAACATTGATAAGTATGAGTTATATACATTTTAAGCGAAATTTGATATTATATTTATAATAGTAAACACAAGGATTATGATTATGAAAAATATTGTAATTTTTACAGACAAAGAAGCAAGCAATATTGCACCCATACTGTCTGCTAATGATGAATATGATGTTCGTACTAAGAGCATTGAAGAAGTAAAAGAGGCTCAAAAATTTAACCCTTCTGCAATAGTTTTTGATTGTTGCAATGAAAAATTAAAAGAAGTGTCAATGGTGACAAAAATTGTTGCCCCTGCGCTGATTGTTGCGGACAAATTCAACCATGATGTGATATTAAGAGGAGATTCTTATGATTTTGTTAATTCTCCAATTGACGAAAAAGAATTAAATTTAAGAATAAAAAACCTTTTAAAAATAAAAGAACTCAGAGAAACAATAGGACAAGTTTCTACAACTGATGCACTCACCGGATTGCACAACAGAAAATATCTTCACGAACGTTTGGAAGCTGAAATATCACGTTCAAAAAGATATGATACAAAATTAAGCTGTTTATTGCTGGACATCGACTTTTTCAAAGTTGTAAACGATATGTACGGTTACGACTGGGGCGATGTTCTGCTTAAGAAAATTGCAGAAATGCTTAAAGGTTTTGTCAGAAAAGAAGACATTTTAACAAGATATGGTGATGAAGAATTTATCGTTATTCTACCAAACACTCCTGAAGAAAACGCTTTCTTGTTTGCAGAAAGATTTAGAAGGGAAATTGAAAAAATGGAATTCATTCCCGCAGGCGAAGAAGAAAGACATCCAATTACAATTTCAGGCGGTATTTCATCATATCCGTTCTTACAAAATGTAGAAGAAGATGCAAATACACTAATCAGATATGCAGAACACGCTTTATACAATGCTAAAAAACGTGGCAAAAACAAAATTGTACAATTCTCACAAATAAACATTGAATACTAATTTTCAACAAATAATAAAAACCTCCTTGAATAAAGGGGGCTTTTATTTATGCTTAATTTCATCAACAATTAGAAGAATTTCTTCAGTTAAATCCGTATCATACTTTACGTTTTGAGCAAGTTCTTTCGCAAAATCGGCTTTTTGAAAATCACCAAGCTCATGTACCCTAAAAAAATCTGACAATATTTTTGTCATAGGCTCGTTACGTTTATAATCCGATATTCTAGATTCACAAATATTTTTAAAACGTTTATTTATAGTTCTTTTAATTAAATTAAGAGAAAATATATCCTCAAATTCACCATGTTTTATTAGATAAATAGAATCTACCGGACGCAACACTTTTTGAATATTTTGAGAAGTTTCAACTGCATCCGCATCTAAAAGTATGAATATTGGCAATTTTAACTCGTCTTTAAGTTCACAATAAAGCTTTGCTACTTGATTTTTACCGCCGGCACTTATTAACTTAACCCCATTTTTGTCAAAATCATAACCTGAAAGTTTTGAAAAAACAGGAAGCAGAATCTCTTCAGTAATACCTTCCGTCAACACCACTTTTTCAATTGGAAATCGCAAAGCAAATTCTTTACGTAAAACCATAGGACTAATTTTATATTTACGTACGGCTAAAAGTCTTCTAATATTAATAGGCTGTTCAAAGGGATTATCAATTAAGTCCAAAACACCATCAATATTTATTTTTATATCGATAAGTGACGTTATGTCATCAGTCATATTGTATAACGAGTACAATTCATCATTAATTAATTTATTTAAAGAATAATCTGTTTTAGATTTGGGTACATATTTATTTACAGAATCATTCCATATTTTTTCAACAAGCTTTTTTAATATATCAACTTCAAGAAATTCTATAGCTTGTTTAGATAATTTAGGCTCAAGCAGATATCTGCACAAAAGACCTGAAAAAACTCTGTAATACTTAATTTTAGGGTTTTTAAAACGAGTAAGCCTGTCCAAAGAAAGCAGGAGGTCTGCCGGCTTAACAGGTAAAAATTTTATTTCTTCTATGTTAATTTCTTTAATCAAAACTTCTAAACATTATAACATTTTGTTAATTTTATAGAAAAATTATACCAACAAAGAGCAATTTTTTAAATGTTTTGTTTTTAATACAATATCATTAAAACGGAAGTGTAAAGTGTATAATATTGCAGCGATAAACAACTTTAAATCTATTTACAATCCATATCTGACAAAAACAAATATGGTTGCGAATGTTAGTGCGCATAAAAACTCACCACAAACTCAACCAATAAACAACTTTGCACCTGTAAGTTTTGGCAATGCTACGATGTTTAGGGCAATAAACATCAGAACAGCTTTAACCACTAACGAAGAAAAAAAACAATTTAACGAAATAACTTCTTTGGTTGATAAAGCTGAAAAAAAAGAATTAAATACATTATTAAAAAGCGGAAAACTATTAAATAACAATTCAAATAACAATACAACTACACTTGAGAGTTTACACAAAATAGCAACCAACCCAAGAATAACAGGGCTGGACAAAAAGCGATTACTCAAAGACGTGATTAACAGAATCAGCAATCCGTTTATAATCACTCAAAAATTTGGACAAATACCTGTTTCAATGCAAAACGAACTTATTACGCAAGAAAAAAATACAGGCAAAAACATCACGGCATTAGATATGGATGTAAAATCCAGCACATGTCCGGCTGCAAGTATTGAATTTAATCTTGCCCATAAAATGCCCGCAGAATTTGCAAGAATGGCGGAAGAACTTACCTCTGAAAAGATGTCCGTAACTAAAAAAATTAACGTTAAAGAACTTTCGCAAGGTTTAATCAACACAATTTGGATGCTCAATGAATTTGGCACAGAACACAAAATGGACGACTGGAATACGCTAAGTGTAACGATGCGACCTGACAGAAACGCAATTATCCGAGCAAGAATTCAAAATACAATACCTGATGATAATAAAACAGACCAACGCTCAGCAATTGATGTATTGATGCAATCCACGCTTATGAATGTAGGTGCCCAAAACACTTATGATTCCCTTGTTGACAAAAGAACCCCTAAATATAACGAAGATGACAGCGGTCTTATTGATATAGAAAAGAATTTTGCTGAAGAACTGGCAACAGGTAAAGGCAAAGTTTGTGTAACTTACCAGCAAATTGATGATTCAGGCAAACTTGTAGGATATGAATGTTCTCAAGAAGAAACCTTAAGCCACATTAAAAGCACATTACAAAAAGGTGAAAATGTAATTATAGGATACACATATTGCGACAATGAAAACAATATAATTGGTGGTCACGAAATAACAATAATAGGAATAGAAGCAGACAGACAAGGTAATATGTTCTTTGTATGCAACGATACAGATGACGGAGTGTCAGAACCTGTTACATACCCTGTTACCGAATTATTACCCAAAATCCATCACGCAGGTATTCCCAAATCAGTACTTGTTGATAATGTAGAATTCATTGATGGCTGGAAAGAATTAATGCAAATTTATAAAGATACAAAAACTCAACAACAAGTACAATATGCCGTTCAAAATAATCCGTTACAAGTTTTAAACCAAGCTGCGTAAAAAACTAAAATACACCAATTATTAATGTATCGTGGGATGCTAACCGTATGAAATGTTTTGGACAAAACTAATTCATTATCATATAATTAATATGAAAATTTATTATATTTGGATAGATTATGGAGAGGTTTATAATGAAAGCAGTAGTTTTTGATAACGGTTTAAAACTTGATAACAATTACCCTATGCCTGAACCAAAACAAGGTGAGGCATTAATCAAGGTCAATACAATCGGAATTTGCAATACTGACTATGAAATAACTAAAGGGTATATGGGATACAAAGGTATACTCGGACACGAATTCACAGGAATTGTTGAAAAGGCAGAAAACAAAAAACTTATTGGCAAAAGAGTAGTAGGCGAAATCAACTGCGGCTGCGGTAAATGTGAATGGTGCGCTCAAGGACTGGAAAGACATTGTTTTAACCGTTCAACACTCGGAATATGGCAAAGAGAAGGTTGTTTTGCCGAATATGTTGCATTACCCGAAAAAAATCTTTTGGAAATACCTGAAAATGTATCTGACGAAGAAGCTGTTTTTGTTGAACCGTTAGCGGCGGCCTTAGAAATTCTTGAACAAATTCATATACCACCATACAAAAAAGTTGTTGTATTAGGTGACGGAAAATTAGGTTTAATTATTGCCTTATCCTTAAATGCATCGGGTCTTGATGTCACACTTGTGGGCAAACACAAAGAAAAACTTGCAATTGCAGAAGCACAAGGTGTTAAAATAAAACTGTTAAACGATTTAAAAATTGAAAAAGCCTATGACTTTGTTGTTGAAGCAACAGGTTCAATTACAGGATTTGAAACCTCATTGGCTTTAACAAAACCACGTGGAACTTTAATTTTAAAAAGCACAATTGCTGCTTCAAAAGAATTCAACCTTGCACCAATTGTTATTGACGAAATTACTGTACTAGGCTCTCGTTGTGGACAATTTGCTCCTGCTTTAAGAATGTTGGCAAACAAAAGAATTGATGTAAAACCGCTTATTTCAGATATTTATCCGATAGATAAATCTATTGAAGCATTTGAAAGAAATAAAGAAAAATCATCGATAAAAGTTCTGGTAAAAGTTGATTAAAATGCTAAAAAACAAAGAAAAAATAATAGGCATAATTATCAGCCTTATATTTATAGGGTTAATAGTATGGAATTTGGATGTTAAACAACTTATAAACACATTCAAAGTGTTTGACTACAAAGCTTTATTGGCATTTGTACCTCTTTATATATTAGGCTTGTACATAAGAGGTTTTCGTTGGAAATACCTTTTGTGTGAAGATAGTAAATTATCTGTAAAAGAAGCTTTTTTTGCCTTTACAACAGGAAATACAATAAACAGTTATCTACCTGCACGTGCAGGGGATTTTTGGCGAGCTTGCCATGTAGGAAATAAACTTAATGAAAGCAAAATGAAACTTCTCGGCTCAATAATACTTGAAAGAATTATTGACAGTATTTCCGTACTTCTTATTTTACTATTTGCCGTGATTATGTATTGCAAACAATCTTGGATATTAAATATAACTTATATTTCTGCAGCATTATTTGTCGGAAGTTTAATTTTCTTTTTTATAATATTCAAGTGCAACAAAACAGATTGGTTCTTTGAAAAACTCGGAAACATAAAAACATTCACAAATTTTAAGCCAATATTTGAAAAAACAGCTAATCTTATAAACAAATTTATTGAGGGATTTCAGTCTCTAAACAACCCTAAATGTTTTTTTATGGCATTTTTCACAAGTTGTATAGCCTGGGCAATAGAATGTGTTTTAACATACATACTAATTAGCGGATTTGGTAATCATTACGGCTTTTCTATTGCTCTTTTTGTAATAAGCTTTATTGCTCTATCAACAATAATACCTTCATCATCAGTATTTGTAGGTCCATATCAATATGCATACATACTTGCACTGGGAATTTATCATATAGATAAAGCAAATGCACTGGGAATTGCATTTATTCACCAAATAACAATAATGGTTATAATAACAGTTATTTCTGTATTATATTTTACTTTTGCTAACAATCAAATTCAAAATCTGCAAAAAGAAATCGAGGACATACAACATGATAGGAATACCAAAAGCTAACAGACTTCACATAGGAATATTCGGAAAAAGAAACGCAGGCAAATCATCTTTAATAAATACCCTCGTTAATCAAGAAATTTCAATAGTTTCGGAGATTGCAGGAACAACAACCGATGTCGTAGAAAAAACTATGGAATTTCTTCCTTTAGGACCTGTTGTATTTTTGGATACAGCCGGCATAGATGATTCAGGGAACATTGGCGAAAAAAGAATAGAAAAAACAAAAAAAGTTTTCAACAGAACTGATATTGCGATTATTGTATGCGATTCTAATGGTTGGAACGAATATGAAATAAACTTGTTCAATGAATTTAAAGAACGCAGTATACCGGTACTTGCTATTGTAAACAAACAAGACATACGACCGATTGAGACAAAAAAACTTGACAAAATTAAACAATATGTAAATGAACCTCTATTAACGACATTAATAAAAAACAGAGATGTTGTTTACAAGCTTAAAGAACAACTTATATCGATTTGTCCCGATGATTTTATCACCCCACCGTCACTGCTTGGTGATATAGTTAAAACAGGTGACACAGTTGTACTCGTAATCCCCGTTGACAAAGAAGCCCCCAAAGGCAGAATTATTTTACCTCAAGTACAAGTTTTAAGGGATTTGCTTGACAATAAGTGTAAAGCTGTTGTGACTCAAGACACTGAATTGGATTCAGCATTAAAAAACTTAAAAGAGCCTCCACGTATGGTAATTACAGATTCTCAAGCTTTTAACACCGTAGCGGAAATTGTACCAAAAGAAATTGAACTAACATCTTTTTCAATTATATTTGCAAGGATTAAAGGCGACTTAAAAGAATTTTACAACGGCGCTGAGGCAATAGACAATCTTAAAGATAATGATAAAGTCTTAATTTGTGAAAGCTGCTCTCACCATCAAATTGAAGATGACATAGCAAGAGTAAAAATCCCACGATTGATTAAACAAAAAACAGGTAAAAATATTCTTTTCGAATACCATTCAGGTCATGATTTTCCTGAAAACTTAAACGATTACGCATTGTTAATTCATTGCGGAGCCTGTATGACAAACAGAAAAGAAGTATTATCCCGAATTTTAAAATGCAAAAAAACAAATGTGCCTATAACAAACTACGGTATTACAATTGCCCACTGTATTGGAATATTAAAAAGAGCAGTAAAACCATTTTCTTTATAACATTTAAAATGTTTAAGATAATGGACAATGTGGAATAATATTATTATAATAGTTACAGCACAAAAGAGGATTATAAAATGACGGAACACAGACGTTGGTATGATAAAGATCCGGTTTTAAAAGAAGCACTGGAACTTTTAAGATTACAGCCGGATGAAACAAAAGCTCAAGCAGCAGATTATATCTTAAATTTACAAGAACAAGTTGCAGCAGAAGTTATTGAACATCTGTACGAGACAATTTCAAAATATCAAGGAAAAGGCAATCGTTGGTACGACAATGACCCTGTAATGATGAAAGCAATTGAAATGCTACGACTTGCACCTCCCAAAATGCAAAGAATTGCAGCCTTAAAATTGTTGCTGGCTTTAGAACAAAAATCTTCAGAACATTTAGACAATTTAAAATAGGTAATATAAAAAATAATGAAAAGTCACATAAAAGATGTTCCACTAAGGGATGTCCAAAATTTGTTGGACAAAAGAGGAATTGATATACAAAAAGTGGGCATTAAAAACGTTGATGTTCCACTAATAATCCAAAGAAAAGGTCAAGAAAATCAAACAGTTTATGCAAAAGCCCAAATCTGCGCTTCGCTTGCCTCAAACTTTAAAGGCACGCATATGTCAAGATTTATGGAAATACTAAATGAGTGGAGAGAAAGAGAACTTTTGGGCGTAGACATTAAAGGATGTCTTGAAGCTATACGACAAAAACTTAACGCTGAAAGTTCTCAGGTTAAATTTTCTTTTAAATATTTTATAGAAAAAGAAGCACCTGTATCCAAACAAAAATCATTAATGGCTTATGATTGCTCATTTGAAGGAAGCTTGGATGATAAAGAATACAAGTTTTTTCTTGGCGTAAAAGTTCCGGTTACTACCTTATGCCCTTGTTCGAAAGAAATTTCCAATTATTCGGCACACAACCAAAGAGCTATTATAAAAATATTAATAAGTTACGATGAAAATGAACATATTTGGATTGAAGATTTGGTATCCGAAATTGAAAAAACAGCATCGTGCGAAGTATACCCTCTTTTAAAAAGAGATGACGAAAAATACGTTACGGAACACGCTTATGACAATCCAAAATTTGTAGAAGATGTTTTAAGGGATATTGTTTTAAAATTCAGAAGCAATAAAAAAATAAAATATTTTGAAGCCGAAGTTGAATCACTGGAGAGTATTCACAACCACAGTGCTTGGGCTTATCAATTGGAATCTAAAAATATTTAACGGGATGAAATATGAAAGAACTATTTAATGAATATGTTAAATCCATTGATACGTATATTATGTTCAGGATTAAACAAAAAGCGGCACAATTAAAACCTGAGCTTGAAGCTAAAGACAGAGCACCTATTGCACTGGCTATGGGTGCACCCGTTGCTCCGCCGCCGGAATTTGTTTATAAAAAATTGGTTGAAGCATTAAAAATTCCTCAAATACACACATATTCTTCACCCAAAGGCGAAAACTTCTATCTTGAAGCAATCGCGAAAAGAATGAAAACAAGATTCAATGTTGAATTAAACCCCAAAACTGAAATATTCTCTTTGATAGGTTCAAAAGAAGGTATAGCAAACTTTATACGTGCCCTCATTAATCCGACTACAGACAAAAAGCAACAAGACATAATACTGGTTCCCGATCCCGGATACGCATCTTACACACAAATGGTAAAAACGAGTGGCGGACTAAGTTTCGGTATAGAATTAAACAAGCAAAATAACTATATGCCCGATATGTACAAAGTTTGGGAAGATGTGAAAAAATCAGGGCTTGATACCTCAAAAATAAAAGCAATGATTATCAATTACCCTTCAAATCCTCTTGGTGCGACTTGTACAAAAGAATATCTTCAACATGTTGTAGATTTTTGCAAAGAAAAACAAATATGGTTAATCAGTGATGCCGCTTATTGTGACTTATATTTTGACGAACAAAATAAGCCTCACAGTGTTCTTGAGGTAAATGGTGCAAAAGATGTTGCAGTTGAATTTTACAGTTTTTCAAAACCATACTCAATGACAGGTTTCCGACTCGGGTGGATATGTGGGAACGCCGATGCTGTCGGAACATTTGGCAGACTAAAATCAACAATTGATACGGGATTGTTTAAAGCACTTCAAAAATGTGCGGCAGAGGTCATTAATTCTAAAGAAGGTGATGACTATATTGCTCAAGCTAATATTAAATTCAAAGAAAAACAAATGATTTTAATAAACGGTCTTCGTAAACTCGGTTGGGATATAAAAGACACAGATATTCCCAAAGCTACATTTTATATTTGGCAACCAATACCACCAAGATATAAAACATCAGAAGAATTTACGCAAGACCTTTTGGAAACATCAGGAATTGTTGCGGTTCCGGGAATAGGATTTGGCAAAAAAGGTGAAGGTTATTTTAGAATGTCTGCAGTTGCCAATAATGTGGATTTAGAAGAAGTCATCAACAGAATGGAAAAAGACGGCTTCAATTATTCATAACTAATCCGGTGTAACTCAAAACATTTATCCTTGAGCTTACTCCTTATCACTAATTTTTCCAGAAAAAAAATTATGCGCCCAAAAATCTTGTATCTTTATTGCCTATAAAATTTGAAAGTGCAATTATACAATCTTTCAAAAGATAACCGCTTTTGATTTTATTTGCTCTGAAATTTAAATCAAAAAGCACATAATTTTCCATACTCGTATCTTCAATACATTTTAATTTCTTTTTTGAATTTCTCATCTTAAATATCTTCATTGCTAAAACCTGTAACTTTATAAACACAATTTAATTATTCTAATTTCAAAATCAAGAAAAACTGTAATATTTTTTAACAATTTAGTTTATATATATATTTGTTAAAAAAAAAGCATTGATTTATAATCTTGCTATGAAAAAGACTTTTACAGTATTTGCAATATATATGTTATTTTTTACGGCGTATGCGTATTGCGCGCCCGTTCCGAACATTCCAAACACACAACAGCCAATTATTAAAAATACGGAACAAATAAAATCGCCAGTGTATCAACATCTTGAAAAAAAACTCAATGACCAAACAAAACAGCTACCAAATATCAACGCAAAACAATTAACAACAAGTGATATTAGAGAACAAGCAAAGTTTTTATACAATTCTAATGACTTAAAAACAAGCCTTGCGTTATATAACAAAATTCCTGAACAGGAAAAAACCTCAGAAGATTGGTTCATTATTTCCAATATTGCACAAGATAACAACAGGATTGATGACGCTATTTTCTATTTAAAAAAAGCAATAGAATTGGATAGTAAAAATTACAAAGCTCATTACAATCTTGGAAATTTGTATTTTAATGCTGAAAAATACAATATGGCACTTGACGAATACAATAAAACGTTAAAAATAAAAAAAGACTTAGCTTACGCATATTACAACAAAGGCTGTTGTTATTTAAAGAAAAAAAGCTACTTTAATGCGAGATATGAATTTAAACTGGCAATAAAGGAAAATCCGAATGAACCTTCTTTTTACTACAATCTTGCATACACATACAAAATGTTAAAAAAAGCTAAAAAAGCACAAGAAGCAATTGAGATATATAATCAACTAATAACGCGTTAAAATCCGACAGTCGGGTAATATACACAAAATATTCAGTTGGTAATATAAGGGTAACATTTAATTACCCAAACACAATCCAGCTATTTTACCCGACTAAAAATCAGTCGGGATTTTATTTATTAAGCTATTTTACATGTTATAAATCCGTTGTTGACAGTGGGTTATGTAGTTGTTAGACTATATTTACTAATGTTAGATAGGTAAGCTGTCTTTAAACGGGGGCAGGTTAAGTAGGGTCAAAATGCACTTAACAACCAACAGCTCTCTACAGCTCCTCAAATGAAAGGATTAAAGAATGTACGCAATAGTTGAAACAGGCGGTAAACAGTACAAATTAGAAGAAGGTCGTTACGTCGATATCGAACTTATTGATGGCGAAGAAAACGAAAAAGTTGTTTTTGACAAAATAATTATGCTTGTAAACGGTGCTAAATCAAAAGTTGGCGCACCTTATGTTGAAAAAGCAACAGTTGAAGGAAAAATTGTTAAACACGATAAAAGCAAAAAAGTTATTGTTTACAAACAAAGAGCTAAAAAAGGCTACAGAAAAAAACAAGGTCACAGACAATTCTTTACAAGAGTAATGGTTACAAAAATCAGAACTACTGCAGCTAAAGCTAAAGCAGAAGCACCCGCAGAAGAAGCATAAGACAAAATTGTCATTCTGAACTTGTTTCAGAATCTCCGGCACTGTCGGATAATATAATAAAATACAATAATTACAAGGAGATAATAAAATGGCACATAAGAAGGGCGTAGGCTCATCCAAAAACGGTCGTGACAGCGAAAGTAAGCGATTAGGCGTTAAAAAATTCGGTGGTGAACACGTACTTGCAGGCAACATCATTGTTCGTCAAAGAGGTACAAAATTCCACCCCGGTAATAACGTAGGCATCGGCAAAGACGATACATTGTTTGCACTTATTGAAGGCAAAGTTAAATTTGAACCTCACAGAAGAGATAGAAAACAAGTAAGCGTTTACGCTGTTTAATTAAACAATTAACAAAAAAGCGGACTGTTATAGTAACAGTCCGCTTTTTTGTACTTTCTAATATCACAATAAATAGATTTATTATTTTGCAAAACCTCACCAAAAGTCGGTATCTAATTACTATATGTAAATATAGTAAAGAATTGTAAAAACAGTTATAAATTATACCCCCTGACTATATAAAAAAAATATACTCGGTGCTACTATAAAGACAAGAGAGTTAGTCAAAAAGGGGTGTATTTATGACTTGTTGTTGTGAAAACAAAACTAAGGATATGAAAAAATTCAAAAAAGTTTGCAAAAAAGCCTTAAAAGAATTAGGCAAAAAGAACTTTGCGCTTATTATACACGGAAATAGTTTTCCTGCAATTTCAGGTAAAAATACAGGGTTTGGAACGCCAAATTCACTAGCCGGTAAAAACCTTATGGATTACGCATCCGGTTTATTCAACGCAATTCAATTAGGACCTCAAGGAAAAACAAAAGCTTGTGATTCTTCACCATACACAGGTACTATTTTTTCATCAAATCCGTTGTTTATTGACTTAGAACAATTAACGACTAAAGAATGGGGAAATATTCTTTCAGAATCTACATACAATAGAATTTGTGAAGAAAATCCCAATAAAGACAAAAACCAAACTGCTTATTCATACATTTATCAAGCACAAGAAGAAGCCTTAAAAGAAGCTTATGTTAACTTCAAACAATGGAATGACAAAAAGCTCAACAAAGAATTCGAAAAATTCAAAAAAGAAAATGATTTTTGGCTTTCAAAAGATGCTTTATATGAAGCACTCGTAATCGAAAATAACAACGATTACTGGCCATTGTGGGATAACAAAACAGACAGAAACCTGTTTAACCCCAAAAATGACGAAGAAACAAAAGCTACCTTCTTAAGAGAAAAAGAATTAAGACTCAAATATGCAGATGAAATCAACTATTATTCATTCTGCCAATTTGTTGCAGCAAAACAAAATGAAGCAACTAAAAAATATGCATTAAAACACGACTTAAAATTAATCGCTGACAGACAAGTTGCATTTTCTGACAGAGATTGCTGGGCATATCAGTCACTGTTCCTTGAAGGCTGGATGCTCGGATGTCCTCCCGATTATTTTTCAAAAGACGGTCAAGCATGGGGATTCCCTGTTGTTGACCCCAAAAAGATGTTCAACGAAGACGGCTCGCTAGGCGAAGCAGGCTTGTTGTTAAAACAATTATATAAAAAGATGTTTAAAGAAAACCCAGGCGGGGTAAGAATTGACCACATTGTAGGCTTAATTGACCCTTGGGTTTACAAAGCAGGCAAAAAACCTATGCCGGAACAAGGTGCGGGAAGACTTTATTCTTCACCGGAACATTCTGAACTATCACAATATGCGATTGCTACAACAGAAGATTTGAATTTGGAAGTTGGCTCTGACTCCGAAAAGAGAATTAAACAGCTTTCAAAAGAACAAATTAAAAAATACGGGGCAATGATTGAAAAAATCGTAATTGCTGCAGCTAAAGAAGAAGGCTTAAATAAAGACTCAATTGTTTGCGAAGACCTTGGCACATTGACTTACCCCGTAGAATCAGTGATGAAAGAATTCGGCTTACAGGGTATGAGATTAACACAGTTTGTTAAACATGAAAATCCCGAACACCCATACAGATGCCGCAACATAGATGAACGTTGCTGGGCAATGGTAGGCACTCATGACAATCAACCTGTTTCTATGTGGGCAGATGAAATGATAAACACACACGAAGGTTATTTGAACGTATTAAATCTTGTTGATGATATGTTTGCAGAAGTACAAGGCAAAGACAGAGATGACCTTATTGTAAAATTAACAACAGATGCAAAAGCACTTATGAATGTAAAACTTGCTGAAATTTTTGCTTCAAAAGCAGCTAATATTCAAGTGTTCTTCACTGATTTCTTCGGGTTAAAAGCTACTTACAATACTCCCGGAACATCAGGGGATAAAAACTGGTCACTAAGACTTCCCGACAACTTTGAAGAAACATATCTCAACAACATTTGTAACGACGGACTTGCCCTCAATTTGCCATTAATCTTAAAAATGGCTATTGAAGCAAGAGGAAGTAAGTTTGCATCAAAACACAAAAACTTATTGAAAGATTTGCAAGAACTTATATAATATACTTAAGACAATAATTTTACTTAATCCCAAACTTGTTAAGATTCTCAAAATATACTGACCCTGTAACAAGTTCAGGGTGACAGAAAGATAATAACTTAAGTATGGAATTTAATAACAAAAACAATTTAATCGAAACCAATGCCCTCATTGAACAACATATTCATGGGGGCTTTGGTATAGATTTTGCAACCTGTGAAACAAATGACTATATAGAATTTGCAAAAAAAATCCTTAATTATGGCGTATGCGGATTTTTTCCCACACTGGCAACAGACAACATTGAAAATATAAAACAACAGTGTAATAAAATTCAAGCTGCAATGGAGTTACAAAAAACGACAGATGAACCAATGGCAAAAATACTCGGCATTCATCTTGAGGCATGTTTTTTAAATCCACAAAAAAAGGGTATTCACAACGAAAAACAGTTGTTAACTCCGACTGTTGAAAATTTTCAATTAATAGAAAATAATGCAATAAAAATTGTTACTCTTGCACCTGAACTGGATAAAGACTTTACGCTGTGCAAATATTTAAAAAACAAAGGAATAAGAGTTTCCGCAGGACACTGCTGTGCAACGGATTTAACGGAAGTTGAACAGGTCACGCACCTGTACAATGCAATGGGCACATTTTCTCACAAAGAACCTTCGACTGTAACAAGGGCTCTTGCTGACGACAGGATTTATACTGAAATTATCGCTGACGGCAAACACGTACAAGATGACGTATTAAAAATAACGTTTAGAACAAAACCTTTAGACAAAATCATACTGATTAGTGACGCATTACCAATCACGCACAGCGAACTTGAATCCATGGAGTTTTGTTCAAAAACGGTTTATTTACAGGATGGAAAAGCTGTAGATTCAAACGGTACAATGGCAGGCAGCACAGCATTTGTAAGCGATATTATTAAACGTCTTGTAAAATCAGATTTATTGGATTTACAAACGGCAGTAAATATGGCATCGGATAACATAAATTATATAGAAAAGCCTAAAGCTAAAATATATTGGAACAATGAATACAATGTAAAAACTATTAAATTTATATAAAAAACTCTCCTTGAATATAACCTGACGGATAAATTTGAAAGATGGAATATTGGTATAATTTAGGTGTTGTTTAGATTTTAGGAATTTCCCTCAATTTAAGAAAATTTATCCTTAGAAATATCATTTTTTCCAGTTGGTTTGTAAAAAATTGCCTCAAACTTGGACAGAGTTTGAATTTTTGTAAGGATAGAAAAAGGATAAAAACTTCCGAGTTAGTGGAATATATTGTTGACTTAGTTTCTGTTGGGCAGGTATTCCCAACCTACAAGCTTTACAAAATTATTTTCGGTGCAAAAAATTGCACCCTGACTGACTAAAGTATATCAAAATCGAAGAAATCACCTAAGAAATCTAATACACCACCACCTATCGCAATAACGATGTCTACCGGAAGCAATAGAACTATTAACGCTATATTCATTTTGTCTGTTCTTTTACCATCATACTCTATATAATGCCCAATAGTATGTTCAGAAAAAATCATTTCATCACTATTGATACTAAAAGTTGAAGGATTAAAATTTTTAATTTTATATGTTTTGCCATAACTGGTTTTAATAGAATTTTCTTTGACTAAAATATAACCTTCACGACAAGTCAAAATGTTATCATATTCTGCAGGAGCAACTATTTTATCATCATAAAATAATCCCTTTTTACCATTCTTTTCTAGGATAAAAACACCATAAGAATTTGTATCCCAAATGTTATCATGTTCTGCAGGAGCAACGATTTTATTTTTATAAGTCAGTCCCTTTTTACCATTGTCTTCTATGATAAAGTAATATTTGGAGTTTGTAGCCAAAATGTTATCATATTCTGCAGGAGCAACTATTTTATCATCATAAACTAAACCCTTTTTACCATTTTTTTCTAAAATATAGTAATCACTATCATTTATAGTTAAAATATTATCATACTCTACAGGAGCAACTATTTTATTTTTATAAGTCAGCCCCTTTTTACCATTCTTTTCTAGGATAAAAACACCATAAGAATTTGTATCCCAAATGTTATCATGTTCTGCAGGAGCAACGATTTTATTTTTATAAGTCAGTCCCTTTTTACCATTCTTTTCTATGATAAAGTAATATTGGAATTTTGTAGCCAAAATGTTATCATGTTCTGCAGGAGCAACTATTTTATCATAATAAACTAATCCCTTTTTACCATTCTTTTCTAGGATAAAGAATAATTCGTCGTTTGTATCCCAAATGTTATCATATTCTGCAGGAGCAACTATTTTATCATCATAAACTAAACCCTTTTTACCATTTTTTTCTAAAATATAGTAATCACTATCATTTATAGTTAAAATATTATCATACTCTACAGGAGCAACTATTTTATTTTTATAAGTCAGCCCCTTTTTACCATTCTTTTCTAGGATAAAAA